>JAFAWJ010000875.1 GCA_019242065.1 Chloroflexota bacterium | reverse complement strand
ATGGTGGGCCGGTATGCCGAGGCCGGCGTCAACGAATTCCTGATCGATCAGCCGCGTCCCGAGCAGGAGTCGGTGCTGGAACGCGTGGCCGCCGAGGTGCTGCCAACGCTGCGCGCACAGGCCAATTGACGTGAATCTTCGAATTGTGACGTCCGCATGACGCTTTTTCGTCCGCGTGTGACGCTTTTTCGTCGCGGCGTGACGGTCCGTGTGACGGTTCGTATTTACGCTGAGACGCGGTGAAGGCGAGCGCGGGCGGCGGCGGGCAGGCGAAGGCGGAGACGGCGAAGGCGACGGCGATGGCGATGCCAAGTGACGGACTCGGCGGCGGGCTCGCGATTTACCGCTGGCTCGTGGTCTGCCGCGAGTTCGACCGCGCGCTGTGCGCCGCCAACTCGCGCTGGTTTCCGCTCGAGGGTGAGGAGGCAACCGTGGTCGGCAGCTTCGTCGACCTGCGCGCCGACGACGCTGTGGCGCCCCACTATCGCGACCCCTTCGGCGTGTACCTGATGCGCGGCGCCGAGATGTGGCGGCTGGCCTGCCAGGTGCTGGGCAAAGCTGGCGGGTACAACAAAGGCCGCTCGGTGCCGTTCACCGGGCCGGTCGAGTTGAACGTGGTGCCCTGGGTGGCCGGCGACCTGGGAACGTCGATCGGCACCGCAACGGGCGCGGCGCTGGCCTTCGAGCAGGAGGGCAGCGATCGAGTCTGTGTGTGCACCTTTGGCGATGGCACCGCGAATCGGGGTGACGTGCACGAGGCGATCAACCTGGCGGCGTGCTGGCGGCTGCCGATCGTGTACGTGTGCCAGAACAACGGCTGGGCGATCTCGCAGGTCGCGGCCGGCTACCTGGCGGGGTCGGTCGCCGCCCGCGCGGCGGGGTACGGCATCCCGGGGCACAGCGTGGATGGCAACGACGTGGACGCGGTCCGTCAGGTTGTGGCCGAGGCCGTGGCGCGCGCACGCGCTGGGCTGGGGCCGAGCCTGATCGAAGCGCGCACCTGGCGTTGGCGCGGGCACTGGGCGGGGGATGAGCAGGCGTACCGCTCGGCTGTGGCCGAACCCGAGGATGTGGAGGACCCGCTGGACCTGTACGCCCACTGCCTGCTGGCGAGCGGCGAGGCGAGCCTGGATAGTTTGCTGCGGGTGCATGCGGAGGTCGAAGCCGAAGTCGCCGCGGCGATGACTCGGGCCGCGGCGGCGCCCGACGCGGGTGAGGCGGAGCTCGGCCGAGACGAGGTGTATGCCTGAACGTCGGCGGCGACTGACACCCACGCTCCTGTCTGACGACTCTGTCTCGACACATGAGATCGTCTCTCTCGACGAACATGTCGCAGAGGAGATCTGGTCCGGCAACGAGCGTCCGCCAGCGCAGGTCGTGTCTGGAGACGACCCTTCACTGCGGGAGGTCCCGGCTGGGGAACGACTCCTGACACAAACCGAGGCCGTCATCGAAGCCATCGCCTCCGAGATGCGCGCCGACCCATGCGTCTTCTATATCGGCCAGGACGTCGGCGCCATGGGCGGCTCGCTGCAGGGCACCCGTGGGTTGCTCGCCGAGTTCGGGCCGGGGCGCATCCGCGAGGCGCCCATCGCCGAGTCGGCCATGGTTGGCGCGGCCGTCGGCGCGGCGCTCTTCGGCCGCCGACCGATCGTCGAGATCAGCTTCGGCGAGTTCATCCCCGCGGCGATGAACCAGTTGATCAACCAGGCGCCGAACATTCATTACATGACCGGCGGCGCCGGTCGCGTGCCGCTGGTCGTGCGCACGCGGGTCGGTGACGGGCCGTACGGCGGCCATCCACAGGACTACTCGGCGTGGTTCGCGCACGTGCCGGGTTGGAAGGTCGTCATGCCTTCCCAGTCAGGCGACGCGTATGGGCTGATGCGGAGCGCCATCCGCGACGACAATCCAGTGCTGTTCGTCGAGCCGATGTCATTGGCGCACGCGCCGCGCGGCGCCGTGGACCTGGCGGCTGGCGGCGTGCCGATCGGCGAGGCGCGCGTGGTCCGCCGCGGCGCGGATGTGACGGTGGCTGCCATCGGATCCATGGTGCCGGTCAGCCTGCGGGCGGCCGAGACGCTCGCCGCGGACGGGGTCGACGTCGAAGTCATCGACCTGCGCTCGATACAGCCGCTGGACACGGCGCGCGTCGTGGCGTCGGTGCGCCACACGGGGCGGTTGGTCACCGTGCACGAGGCCTGGGTAACGGGCGGGCTGGGAGCCGAGGTCGCCGCGGTGGTCGCCGAAGCCTGCCCTGAGGCGCTGCGTGCACCCGTGGTGAGAGTCGGCACGGCGGCGGTGCCGACGCCGAGTGGCAAAGTCCGGGCACATGCGCTGCCCAACGCGGAGCAAATCGTCAAAGCGGTTCGTAACGCGTGTGGCCAGCCGTGAACGACCAGCGGCGTCGCCGGCTGCGGTGGCCGAACTCCCAGCCGTCGACAATTGCAATGCGCGCGGGGCATGGTGTCGCAATGGGGGATGGCCAGAGGTGACTGCATCGCGCGGCGGCGGTGGCGTGGCGACAAAAAATGCGCCACGTGACGCGTGGTGAACGACCCGGACGTGAGCCGCTGCCTGCGCGCGATTCGCGAACGCTCCGCGGCGATCTCGGGTGTCGTCCGGCCGCTCACGGCCGAGCAGTGGCAGGGTGAGAGCAACTGTCCGCCCTGGCGCGTTGCGGACCTCGCCAGCCACACGGTCACCAGCGGGCAGGGGTTTGCTCGCAGCATTCGGCGCGGGCTCGAAGGTACCGTCGAGCCGGCCCCGGCCAGCGCGCACCCGCTTGTCGACACGCCCACAGAGGTTGCCGACGGCCTTGCCCTGGTGACCGACGAGTTCGAGTCGCTCTACGCCGACCTGTCCGACGCGCAGCTCGAGACCGTCTGCTTCCACCGCCGCGGCAACCGCTCGGTGCGCTGGTACGCGGCGCACCGGCTGGCCGAACTGGCATTCCACGCGTGGGACCTGGACGTGTCCCTGGGCCGTCGGGCGGCGATGAGCGACGAGGTGGCCGCGTTATTGCTGCCCACGCTGCTCGAGAGCAACGTGCCGCGCACGTACGCGGCGGGGCTCAGCGCCGAGCGCGGGGCGGGTGAGCGCTACCTGCTGGGGGTCGCGGGCGATGCATCGGCGCGGTGGCTGGTGGTCATCACGCCTGAGGCGCTCGAGGTCGTCCGCGGTGGCGATTCTCGGCCCGACCTGAGCATCACGGCGGACGCGGCGACGCTGGCATTGCTGGTGTATGGCCGGGCTGACCTGGGGGAGGCGCAACTCCACGGGAGTCCGGAGTTCGTCGAGCGTTTCAGGAAGACGTTCCCGCGCCCCTGAC
>JAFAWJ010000817.1 GCA_019242065.1 Chloroflexota bacterium | reverse complement strand
GGCCATCCAGACGGAGGACCATCCGTACGACTACGGGACCTTCGAAGGCGTGATTCCATCTGGACGGCTTCGATCTACGATCGACGCCAGTGACGCAGCGCAAGAAGCTGCTGCATGCCGTCCTGCCACCGCTGGCCTGCGCCGCGCGTAGCATCGTGCCTCTTACAAAGGATGACACCGATCCGTGGCGTACTGCTGGATGTGGCTGGCACACTCTGGCCACACCACGGTTCGCCCACGGCGCCGACCTTGCGCGCCAGGCGCATTGTGGCTCACTTCCCGAACCTCAGTCCGCAATCAGTGGACGCGCTGCTCGCCGCCCTCGCCAGTGCCCGAACCCGAGGCTGGCCGTCCGCAAGACGTCTACGCCTACCTTTCGGAGACTGCAAGCGTCGTCGGCCTGCACCTCTCAGCCAATGACCTGGAGCGTCTGCGCCGCCCGCTGTGCCTGCCCGCCCACACGGCCACGGAGCTCTTCCCACACGCCGACACACTGCTGCGGGCGATCAAATCGATGGAACTGCGGTGCGCGATCGCCAGCAACGCGCTGGTCCGCACCGGCGCCGACTAGGCGCGCCGCCGGGCGCGGAAGATGATGTCGTCGACGTGGTGCGACGCCGACGCGGCGCCCGCCGGCCGCGGCTGCTTCTTGTGCGCCTCGATCTCCCACTCCGGTTCGTTGGCGAGCAAAGCGGCGAAGTCGTCGGTCCGCACGTAGGCGTCGGGATCGAACGCCTGGCTGTGCATCCGCGTGTCGATCGGTCCGCGCATGGGTTCGAGGTCATGGCTCACCACCAGCAGGGTGCCGCCCGGTGCGACGGCGTCGATAAGGTTGCGCGCACCGCGTCCGTCCGGCGTGCGAGGAATCGAGGCGTACTGGGCGGACACAAGGTCGAACGCCGCGGCGGCGAATACGTCGAGCGCATTCGCGTCGCCGTGCAGATAGTCGACACACACTCCGCGACGATCAGCTTCGGCAACGATGCGATCCAGCGCCCGCTGCGAGATGTCGTTGGCGGTCACCTTCCACCCCTGATCCGCCAGCCACAGCGCGTCGCCACCTTCCCCCGCACCCACGTCGAGCGCGCGGCCGGGCGCCATCCCCTTGACTTCGTTGACGAGTGAGCCATTCGGGTTGCCGCTCCACAACTGCTCGCCCGCGTAGCGATGGTCCCAGTCCACCTGGTTGCCTGATGGTCGCGCCGCGGCCTGGAGGTCCTCGTGCGCAAGACTGAAGCTGATCATTGCTCCGACCCGACCGCCGTCTGCGGCAGCCTGCAAGACCTGGTGGCTGGGATCGGTGACGTTGCCCGCGGCGTAGAGTCCGGCAACTGACGTGGCACCGGTGCTGTCGGTCACCACACAGTCTCCGAGTCCGCTCGGGTGTGGCGTCGGCCGGAGGCCAAGCGGAAGGAACGGTTCGGCGCGTACGGTGAAGCCGGTTCCGACGGCGACGACGTCCACGTCGATGCGTTCTCCACCAACGAGCTCGACCGCCACCAGCCGCCCGTCGTCGCCAGATACGAGTCGGCGGACCGGCCCCTGGCGGACATCCACGCCGCCAGATCGCAGCACATCCAGCTCACCGGCGTCGATGTCGAGCTCACCGTGGAGTACGACGGTGAGCCGGTCCGACAGCTGACGGAACAGCTCGACGGTGTGCAGACCCATCGGATGCGAGACGACCTGGACGATGCGTCGGCCCCGGACTTCGAAGCCGTGGCAGAAGGGACAATGGATCACGTCGCGTCCCCAGTGCTCAGCAACTCCGTCGATGTCCGGCAACTGGTCCACCAGACCGGTCGCCGCCAGAACCCGGCGGGCGACGATCGAGTGCCCACCCATCAGCTCCACACGAAAGGAAGTGTCGTCGTCGCCACGGGTCACGCCGCGCACGCGGCCGGCGAGGACCTCCACGCCGTAGCTGCGGACCTCTTCGCGGGCTGCGTCGGCCAACTCCACGGGCGGCACGTTTTCACGGCTGAGATAGCCGTGCATGTGACTGGCCGGCAGGTTGCGCGGCTCGCCAGCGTCGACGACGATCACGGACCGCCGCTGACGCCCGAGCTGCAGGGCGGCGGCCAGCCCGGCGGCCGATCCGCCGACGATGGCCACGTCGCAGTGCCGTTCCATGGCGTGGGGTGCATGCTCAGTCATGCCGTGTACCATACCGTCGATTCTGGAATCTGCAAGTGTGTTTGCGATATCCGCAAGGATGGAGGCGCAAGCAGAAGGGCGTATGGCTGACCGAATCGACGTCGAAGCAATGGTACGCAGCCGCCTGCGGGCCTTGCGGAACACGCTCGGCCTGTCGCTCGACGAGCTCGCCGCTCGCACCCACCTCAGCCCGTCCACCATCAGTCGAGTCGAAACCGGGAAGCGCACCATCAGCCTCGACATCCTGCTGCCGCTGGCCAGCGCGCTGCAGGTCGACCTGGACCAGCTCCTCGACGTGAAGTGCGACGACGACGTGGTCATCCGGCCGATGGCCACCCGCTCCGGCGACCGCATCACCTGGCCGTTGAGTCGACCGGCCGGCAGCACCCTCGCGGCCAAAATGCAGCTGGAACCAACCGACCGCGCCCCGGAGCAGCGTGTCCACCCGGGCCACGACTGGTTCTTCGTCCTCGAAGGACGCGTCCGCCTGTGGCTCGGCGACCGCCAGATCGTCGTCGAGGCCGGTGAGGCCGCCGAATTCGCCACCATGACCCCGCATGCCATCAGCGCACTCGACGCGCCGGCAGTGATCATCATGATCTTCGACCGAGACGGCCAACACGTCCACGTCCACCGCGACACGCGGCCGTTGCCCGAAAACGACGTGTAAGAGACTTGCGTCAGCGCCAACTGCCCGCGCTCACGCTGCAACCTCCACCACACGCAGTACGTTCGGGCACGGTATTCTTGAAGCGCACGCAGGTCACATCGCGTGTTGTCATCGTCGAACGGGCGACGGCTCCAGCTCGGAGGGAGGAACCATAATGATTCGACTCGCCTCAGCGGCGATGCTCTCGCTCGCTTTGCTGTTCGCCTTCGCCCTGCCCGCCGCGGCCAGCCAGGACATCACGCCGCCCTACCTGGCCCTGGGGGATTCAGTCGCATTCGGCTACCGCGGCGGCCTCCCTCCGCAGGACTACGCGGACCCCAACGCCTTCGTCGGCTATCCGCAGCTCCTGGCGCAGATGCTCGGACTGAACCTGACCAACGCCGCCTGCCCCGGCCAGACATCCGGCAGCTTCATCTCGACGAGCGCGCCAGACAACGGCTGCAACGCCTACCGCGCCGCGTTCCCTCTCCACACCCAGTACACCGGCACCCAACTGGCCTTTGCAATCGCCTTCCTGCGTGCGCATCCCAATACGCAGTTGGTGACCCTCGGTCTGGGTGCCAACGACCTGTTCCTGCTCCAGGACGCGTGCGCCGGATCGACGCAGTGCGTCGAGCAGGGCCTGCCAGGATTGCTCAGGTCGCTGAGCCACAACCTGGACACCATCGACAATGGCCTGCGTACCG
Organism: Chloroflexota bacterium; assembly: GCA_019242065.1. The sequence goes on along the minus strand of JAFAWJ010000817.1, from coordinate 262 downwards.
CGGCCGGCTACCATGGGCGCCTGGTTGGCGTGACCTACTACGCGACGGACTACCGCAACGCGGCGGAAGTCGAAGCGGTGGGCGCCCTGGACCTGGCCATCGCCACCGAGACGCTTGCGCACGGCGGGCGAGTGGCAGATGGATTCGTGGCCTTCGCGATCGCCTCGCGGTCGTCTGGCGGTGACGTGTGCGCGGCTGGCCTGCTCAACCGTTTGCCGACGGGCGTCTGCGACGTCCACCCGTCACTCAAGGGGCATGCAGT
>JAFAWJ010000882.1 GCA_019242065.1 Chloroflexota bacterium | reverse complement strand
CGAGCTCCGCGACGTGGCGCCCGATGCGCTGCAGCCCAACGCCCTGACCAGCCTGAACGACGCAGTCGGCAAGGCACTCCTGGTGCCCGTCGCGCTCGGCCAGCAAATCCTACCGTCGTATCTCGGCAACGCCGACTCACCAGACGTCAAGAAACTCTCCGACCTGGTCCCGCAGGGCAAGCGCGCGATGTCCGTGACGTTCACCGAACTGAACTCGGCCGGCGGCCTGGTCCAGCCCGGCGATTCGGTCGACGTGATCGGCGTGTTCAACAAGGACACCCTTGGCAAGGATCAGTCGATGCTCCTGCTGCAGGACATCCCGGTCCTGGCCGTGGCCCAAACCGCGGCGTCTGACCAGGCGCTCACACGCGGCGCCCCCGTCGGTGCCCCGGTCCCGACACCGCTCCCACGGCCGGTCGCGGGCGCCACCCCCGGGCCGCAGCCGACCTCGGTCACCACCCTGCCATCTGCCCCCGCCCAGACTCGCACCTTGACGCTGGCCGTCGAGCCCGAGGCCGCCGAACGTCTGGCCCTGGCCGAGGACTATGGTCACCTGCGCTACATCGTGCGACCCGATTCAGAACGCAGCACGTCAGACGTGATGCCGGCTGATCTGAGTACGCTCGCCAATCCGATCCAGGTCGCCGCCGGCGAAATTCTGTCGACCGAGATCTCGCCAACCAACACCAAGGTGGGCGATACCATCGACATCAGCATCACCGTCAAGAACACCTCGGACAAACCGCTGCAAACCATGGGCCCTGAGCCCGGCTTCACCTACGTCCAGGGCCAGACGTACTACACCCAGCAGTACGCCTCAGATCCAGGCAAGTGGCGCGTGGGCATCGGCACGGCCGGGCTCGACTCGACCGATCTCCCGTATCGGTGGGGTCTGGGCGGCGACCTGGCGCCCGGCGCGACGACCACCGTCACGGGCCACATCAAGGTCACCCAGGACTTCAAAGCCACCAACTTCTGGGCCGCGCTCGTCAACGAGCCAAGCAATACGGTCCAGTCAGGTGTGGGCATGACACTCGTCACGTCGCTGCCGCAAAATCTGGCGATCGTCGCCGTGGACGTGGCCAACGTGCGCAGTAGCCCATCGATCGCCGCCGGCGTGCTCCAGCAAGTCAAATATGGGACCGAGCTGCAGATCGTCGGCCAGAACGCAGACTGGTTCCAGGTCAAGTTGCCCGATCAGTCAACCGGCTGGGTCGCCGCCGGCTGGATTGTCGCTGCCGGACAGTGAAGAAGGAGGTGAGGCGCCCGCGTGGCTGAACCGCTCAAGATCCTCATCGTCGACCCGCAGCCCGATGCTGTCGCGAACCTGAGGCGGTCGCTCAACAGCTTTGGCACGTTTGAGGTAGTTGGCGACGCGGGCTTTGGTCCCGTGGCGTCCACCTGGGCGCATACGCTCGAACCGGCCATCGTCATCGTCGCGGTCGACGAACCGCTGACCCGCGCGTTGACGACGATCCAGGCACTTGCCCGTGGCAACCCGCCGTGGACGGTGGTTGGACTCGTGAATCAGTTCGATCGCGAGGTCTTCCGCCGCACGGTGTTGGCGGGAGCCCGTGACGTGTTGCTCCGCCATTCGTCGCCCAACGATCTGCATGACTCGCTGGTGCAGGCGCACAACGCCGATCGGTTGCGCGTCGTCAGTACCGGCCAGGACCCGGGTGCACCAACCGGCAGCATCATGTCGGTCTTTGGCGTCAAAGGCGGCGTCGGCAAGACCACGTTGGCAACCAACCTGGCCGTCGCCCTTGCCCAGGAAGGCTCGGCGAGCGTGGCTTTGGTCGACATGGACGTGCCATTCGGTGACGTGGCGCTCATGCTCGACATGCACCCCGAACAGGACATCCTGGATGCCCTCAGCGGCGGCACCGCCGACGACCTGGAGCGACTACAGAAGCTGCTAGTCCGCAGCCCGCACGGCGTGCACGTCCTGGCCGCACCGCTGGCCCCAGATGAAGCCGGCTCGATCGACAGCCGCAAAATCGGCGGCTTACTCACGAAGCTGGCCGCCTTGCACCAGTTCGTGCTGGTCGACACGCCCGTGGGACTGACCGAGCTCACGGCGGCAGCGCTGGACGTCTCCGAACTGGCGCTGCTGGTCACCACCCCCGAGGTTGCTGCCTTGCGTCGGACGCACGCCTGTCTGCGTGTGCTGCAGGGTCTCGAGTTTCCGATGAACAAGCTGCAGCTGGTTTTGAATCGCGTCGAGTCGCGCACGCAAGTGAGCTCAGCCGAAGCCGTCGAGGCGCTCGGACAGCCAGTTGCCTGGCGGGTGGCCAACGACTATGCGGCGATGCAGAGTAGTGCGCTCGGCACACCAGTCGTCCTGGCAAGCCCGAAGACGCGCCTGAGCAGGGACATCGTCGGCATCGCTCGCCAGCTGACTGGCGCGCCGGCGGCCTCGCGTGGAAGCTGGCTACCCTGGCGACGGCGAGCCGCGCTGGCGCTGGCCTGAAGGATCGACCGATAGATGTCACTGCTCGACCATTTCCGAACCGGGGCGCCGACAGCTCCCGAGCCCGAAGCCCCGACGCCGATGCGCCCACCCGCCGAGCCGATCCTGGCGCCGCCATCGCCGGCCACCGCCAGCGATCCAGCCCCGCCGCGCGCCATCCGCATCGTCCGCAATGAGGCGCTCAACGACCTGAAGGCGCGGGTCCACGAACAGCTGATCCACGAACTGGACCCCGAACAACTGGTGGGCGACCTGAGCTTCACCTCGCCCGCGCGCCGCGCCGTCGAGCAAGCTGCCGAAGAAGCCATCGGAATCACCGACGGGACGGTCGGTCGCCAGGATCGCCTGCGGCTTGCATCGGAAATTGCCGACGAGGTACTCGGCTACGGTCCGCTGGAGCCACTCCTGCGTGATCCGACCATCACCGAAGTCATGGTCAACTCCTGGGACCGGGTCTACTTCGAACGCAACGGCATCATCCATCGCTCGGAGACGACCTTCCGCGACGACACTCATGTCCTGAACATCATCGACAAGATCCTGCGGCCGGTCAGCCGTCGGCTCGACGACTCGTCGCCGATGGTCGACGCGCGCCTGCCTGACGGATCCCGCGTCAACGCCGTCATCCCGCCCCTGGCCGTGCACGGCCCATCGCTGACCATCCGAAAATTCTCGCGCGAGCTGCTGGCCGCCGACGACCTGGTGCGGCTCGGCACGCTGGGCCGCAGCATGCTCGACTTCCTGGGCGCCTGCGTCCGTGCGCGCGCCAACGTCCTGGTCTCCGGCGGCACGGGCACCGGCAAGACCACGCTCTTGAATCTGCTCTCGAGCTTCATCCCCAGTCACGAGCGCATCGTCACCATCGAGGATCCCGCCGAGCTGCAGGTCAAGCACGAGGACTGGGTCAGCCTGGAAACCCGACCACCCAACATCGAAAACAAAGGTCAGATCGTGCAGCGTGACCTGGTCAGGAACGCGCTGCGTATGCGACCCGACCGCATCATCGTCGGCGAGTGTCGCGGCGGCGAGGCCTTCGACATGCTCCAGGCCATGAACACGGGCCACGATGGCTCGCTGTCCACCATCCACGCCAACTCACCACGCGATGCCCTCTCGCGCATAGAGAACATGGTGCTGATGGCCGTCGAGTTGCCGGTCAGCGCCATCCGCGAACAGATTGCGTCGGGCATCAACCTGCTGGTGCACCTGTCGCGTCTGCAGGACGGGACGCGTCGCGTCACGCACGTCACCGAGATCGTCGGCATGCAGGCCGGCGTGATCTCGATGCACGACATCTTCGAGTTCCAGGGCCGCGGCGTCGACGCCCACGGCCAGATCCTCGGCCAGCTGCAAGCCACGGGACTTCGACCCCACTTCCTCGATCGCCTGTCTCAGTACGGCGAGCACGTGCCGATCGAATGGTTCTTGCCGATGGTGAGTCCCGACGGGTCCCGCCTGGCCTGACGAGGAGCCCGCGTGGAACAGCCGGTCCTGATCTCGGCGCTGGTCTTCTTGCTGGTCGTCCAGGCGGTTCTGGTGGTCACCCGCCAGACCAACTCCAGCCGCAGGGACATCGTCATGCAGCGCCTGGTCGCCTATACGGTGCCGACCTGGGAGAGTCGCATGCAGCGCAGCATCAGCGTGCTGCGCCACCGGCGCTACAGTCGCTTCCCCTTGCTCGATCAGATCCTGGTCCGCATGGACGTTGGCGATGCGCTAGCGCTGCAACTCCAACAAGCAGGCCTGCCGCTAAGATCCGGCGAGTTTTTGTTCTTGCAGCTGGCCGCGGCGACGGTGCTGGGGCTGGTGGGCGCCGCCGCGGGCTGGCAGGCGTTCGGTGGCCCCCTGGCGGCGCTGGCAGGTGCCGTGATTGGCTTCGTCGCTCCAATGATCTGGATGCGCTATCGGATCGGACAGCGGCGAAGCGCCTTCCAGCGCGGCCTGCCTGAAGCGTTGGACCGTGTTACGGGCGCGCTGCGAGCGGGGTATGGCCTGGAGTACGGCTTTGACCTTGTCGCACGTGAAGGCTCGCCCCCGTGCTCAGAAGAATTCGGACAGATTCTTCAGGAGCTGAACCTGGGTGGCGACCTCGAAGAGGCACTCGCCCGCCTGGTCGTGCGCGTCAACAGCGAGGACGCGCACCTGCTGGCGACGGCGGTGGCCGTGCAGCGACGCACGGGTGGCAATCTCGTGGAAGTCCTCGGACAGATGGGCCAGATGCTGCGCGATCGCGAGCGGCTTCGGCGTGACGTGCAGGTGCTGACGACCGCGCCGCGCGTCTCGGGCTACGTGGTCGCGCTGCTGCCGCTGCTGACGTTGCTGGTGATGTACTTCACCAGCCGCTATTACATCGACACGCTGCTCTCGGAGCCGATCGGCCGACTCGCGGCCGCGGCGG
>JAFAWJ010000720.1 GCA_019242065.1 Chloroflexota bacterium | reverse complement strand
TCGGGTTCAACTGCTGGACGAAGTTGGTGACCGCGTTTTCGATGGTCGTGCCGACCGCGCCCGACATCGAGTCGGTCAGGTCGCCCGTGAGCACGAGGCTGCCGGTGGTGTCCAGGCTGAGCATGATGTCCATCATGGCGTTGGCCGACTGGGCCGCCCCTGCGTCGTGCAGGGTCACGCTGTTGACGCCGACCAGCGGCCAGAAGGCGGTCGGATGGTTGCGCGTGACGGAGACGCTGATGCCCGTGTACACGGTGGCGACCGGGGTCGGAGTTCCCGCGCCGGCCACGTACGGCACTGGCGTGATGCTGATCGAGCTGTTCGAGCTGGTCACCGAATTCGCGCTCAGGTAGGCATTGGTGGTGGCCACCGCCAGGGCGACCTGTGTTTGACTCGGCTGCGTTTGATTGGCCGTCAGGGAGTCGGCGCCGGCCAGGGCCGACGCGTCGACGGCGTTCTGGAGCTTGGCATCGTCCAGCACGATGGAGGCGTAGTCGTACGCGCTGCCGGCCAGGACCATCAGCACGATGACGAAGACCGCGAACAGGACGAGGATCTGGCCCTTTTCGCGCGAGGCCGCGAGCTCGCGCAGCTTCTGCAGACGCGTGCGCATCAGTGCGGTTCCACCATCACGTAGTAGTCGTAGGTCGGCAGACCGGTCGGGACCGTGACGTTGAACCACGGCCCTAGCCTGAAGTTCGTGGGCAGAAAGATGATGGAGCTGGCGTCGTACTGCATCTGGATGTGGATCTGACTCCCGGTGGTACGAATCTGTGTGCTGCCGGAGACGCAGTGACCGGTCGTGGAGCTGATCGTGGTGCACGCCGGAGTCACGAGTGGGACATCTTTGACTTTGGTCGGATCAATGACACTTGGCACGTCTGCGCACACGTGGGCCCACAGCGTGCCGGTGGGTGGGCCAGAGCCGGAGCAGGGCGGCGTACTGCCGCCTGGACTACCGTCGAGGGTGTCCGGGTGGACCGCCACGTAGCGGCCGATATCGCGGGTTTCGTTGACCAGGCTCAGGTAGGCAATGAACAGGGTGCCGAACTGGAACAGCACCGCGACCATGCCCACCAGGATCGGCATGACCAGCGCCAACTCGACCAGAGCCTGGGCGCGGCCGGGCTGCTGACGTCGACGGAAGCCTCGAACGCGAGCCATGTTCGGCAAACCCTATGACCCGACAACGCGCTGACCCAAGGCCGATGGGATGGCCTCGACCAGCCATGCGTACTGCGTTGGATGACGTGGCGACGCCGACCAGATCGGAGCCTGGCGCGGGGTTACACGGGCGCCGCGTAGGCGGCCGAAAACTTCTGCGTCGGCAGGGTGGTGATGCCTTGAATGCGAGCAGAGTGCACCAGCACGAAGCTCGGCGACCACAGGAAGATCCACGGCGCGTCGTCCCACACCGTGCGCTCGGCCTCGGCATATTCGTCCGTCCGCTGTTGGTCGTCGGGTTCGCGAGCGGCCTCGTCGGCCAGCACCTCCACCTTCGGGTTCCAGTAGTGGCTGGTCGCCAGACCGGCCGGCGGCCACTGCGACCGCAGGAACTGCGTCATCTGTTGCGACGCGTCGAGCAAGGACGGCGCCCACTCGAACAGGTGCATGTGCGCGGTGCCCTTGTCTTGCGGAACGTTGATGGCTGCCAGGAACGTCGCCCAGTCCGCCCCGACCAGGTCCGTGTCGACGCCGACGTCCTGCAAGTTGCCGGCGATGGCCTGGGCGAGCTGCGCGGCGAGCGCCTCCTGCACTGAACGCCCGGTGGCGTACATGAAGCGGAGTTGCAGGTGGGGCGTACCACCGTCGATCAGGAGCTGGCGGGCGCGGCTCGGGTCGTAGCCGTAGCCGCCGATGCGCGTATAGCCGCCCAGCGTGGCGGCCATCGGCGCGTCGAGGGGAACCGCCGCGCCGAACAGGACGTTGCGGATGATGCCGTCGCGGTCGATGGCGTAGTTCAGCGCCTGTCGGACCTTCTGGATGCCGAGCGGCGTGCCACCCGGCAGCGTCAGGTCCATCGCCACGAACGTGGAGCGGG
>JAFAWJ010000593.1 GCA_019242065.1 Chloroflexota bacterium | reverse complement strand
ATGGGCGAAAGCCGGCGCGCTGGTGCCGGCGAGGGCAATTGCCGCGGCGGCCAGGAGCAGTAGCAACGATCGCAATCGGAGCATGCGCTCCAATGTACGCGGGACAATCCGACAATGTCTAGCCGCGGGCGGGTGCAGGTGCGCGTTGGCGACGACACCACTGATACAGCGCCTCGTACGTCGGCACCGCGGCGGCGATCAGCTCGTGGTCGTCCGCGTACACGTCCACCCAGCCCAGCATGATCGCGCAGTCCAGCCGACTCCGGCGGCGGGTCGGACCCGAAGACGTCGGCGCCGTGCACGATGCGCGCCACGCGCTGCAGCGCCGCGTCGTCCGGCGCCACGTCGCGCGGTCGTTCGCGGGTAACCCACTTCATCTGCCGCTCAGGATCGAGGTGTGTTGACGGGTGGTCGATCAGATGCTGAGTGGGTCGTCAGTCGTGGTGAGCGGCTGCAGCTCGTCCGGGAGATTGCGGTAGTCGTCTGAGCTGACCACGGCTGGACTGACAGGCGTCGGTCCAACCGTTTGCAGGGTGGTCTGTCCGATTTCGCCGGGGGTCAGCAACAACTGGAGGAACTTGATGGCATTTTCCCGATTGGGAGCCGCGTTCATAATCGTCAATCCCCAGGCCACGCGCGTGCCCTGGACATCCACCGGCGGGTCGCTGAGCGTCAGGCCCGGCATGTTGACGAACGCCTCTTTGTACACGTCATTCTTGTTCGGATTCGACAGGTCGACGTCGTCGGGCAGATACGCATACCGATAATCCGGATTGGACTGGGCCGCGCCGAGCGCGCTGTGCTCGTACGTCAACTGAAAATCGTACTGTTTGCCGAGCGCAAACGCGCTCGCGGGCGACGCGGCGGGTATCGCCAGGTAGTGCTGCAGCAGGTTGTTGTACAGATTGGGCGTGTCATAGTGCATCTGTGCCAACTGGAACATCAGGTGCGAGCGGTAGCCACTGGGGTCCAGGTACGGATGCGAGCCGCCGACCACCACGCCCGGACTGAGCAGCGCCTGGTACCAGTTGTCGTTGACAGTGGGCACCGCGTCGGGTGCGCTGAACGGCGGCGCGCCCGGATCGACGAACGCCGGCAGGTTCTTCGCGGCGATGTCGCTGGCGGAGTAGCCCAGGACCATGCGGCCTTTGGCGAAGACAATGTTGAAGTTTGCGGCGCCGGCCGGCTTCAAGAAATTGTCGATATCGACGTAGTCGGCGCTGGCGAGAACGTCGGCAGGTTTGCCGCCGGCGGTCACCTGGCGGGTCAGGTCAACGGAGCCACCAGTCATGTCGGTCACCTGGACTCCGGTCTGGCACGTGAACGCCTGTTCAATCGGCGTGAACGCGGCGCTCAGACTGCCGGCGTGATAGACGATCAGTTGTTGCGAGGTCGGCTGGACGCAATTGGCCTGCGCGATGGCGATTGGCGGAGCCAGGCCGATGCTGACGGCGAGCGCGACGGCCCCCAGCACCGCGGATGCGAGTCTGAGACGGGCGGTGACGAACGTGAGCCGCACTGGTTCACTCCTCATCTGTACGCTTGTAGGTCCAGCAATGGTACTTCACGGCGACGGTAACCTACACCGTGGCTATGCACCCGCGGCTTGGACCCCGCCTGGTGATCGCCGGCACCCATTCCGGCGTCGGCAAGACGACCGTCGCCACCGGGCTGATGGCCGCCCTCCGCTCGCGGGGCCTCAGGGTGGCGCCCGCCAAGGTGGGCCCCGATTTCATCGACCCCGGTTACCACGCGCTGGCGTGCGGGCGGCCCGGACGCAATCTCGATCCGTGGATGTGCGGCGTCGGGCTGATGCGACCCCTGGCGGCGCGTGCCGCCAGCGCGGCGGACGTGCTGGTCGTCGAGGGTGTGATGGGCCTCTTCGACGGCGCCGCCGACGGAACGCCGTCCTCGACCGCCGACGTGGCCGTGCTGCTCGATGCGCCGGTCGTGCTGGTGGTCGATTGCTCGGCGCAGGCCGGGTCGGTGGCGGCCCTGGTGCATGGCTTTGCCACCTTCGAGCCGCGGCTCAACCTGGCGGGCGTGATTCTGAACCGACTGGCCTCCAGCGGTCACGAGCGCATGGTGCGCGATGCGCTGGCCGCCATGCACCGCCCGATGCCGGTGCTCGGCGCGCTGCAGCGCGACGACCGGCTGGCCTGGCGCGATCGGCACCTGGGCCTGGTCCCGGTGGCGGAGCATCCAGCCGAGGTCGGCGCCGCGCTCGAGGTGCTGGCGGAGACGATGCGGCGTGGGTGTGACCTGGGCGCGATCGAGCAGGTCGCGCGCTCGGCTCCCACGTCGACAGTCGAGGAGCCACCGGCGCCGAAACGGAGCGGAGTCGCTCGGGTGGCGCTCGCCGCCGGCAAGGCGTTCACGTTCACGTATCCGGACAACGCGGAGGCGCTGACGGCGGCCGGTGCGGAGATCGTCGAATTCGATCCGCTCGCCGATGCGCACCTGCCAGAACGAACGGACGCCATGCTTGTGGGCGGCGGTTTTCCGGAAGTGCTGGCGGAGGAGCTCAGCGCCAACACGCCGTTACTCGCGGACGTTCGCCAGCACATCCGATCCGGGCTGCGAGTGTGGGCAGAGTGCGGTGGACTGCTGTGGCTGGCGCGCTCGCTCGACGGTCATCCGATGCTTGGCTGTGTGCCCGCGCACGGTCGCATGACAGAGCGCCTGTCGCTCGGGTACCGAACCGCGGTCTGCCAGCGGGAGTCACCGCTCGGTCCGGCCGGGACGGTCATGCGCGGCCACGAATTCCACTACTCGACGGTCACCCCACCCGGCGACGCCCTCGAATTGCGCGGCGTGCTGGGCGGTGGACGCGGCGGCTTCGCCTCGCCCACGCTGCTGGCCAGTTACTTGCATGTGCATCTGGCCGGGCAGCCGGCGCTCGCGGAAGCCTTCGTGCGCTGCGCCAGCACGCCCTACGTGTACCCTACATGAGGTGCGCAAGACGTCGGTCTACCTGCCGGAGGCGCTCAAAGCCGAGGTAGCCCGGGCGGCTCGTCGCACGGGGACCTCCGAGGCCGCTTTCATCAGACGCGCCCTGGAGGCCGCGATCCAGCAGGCCCCAACCGACGACCGCTCATCACCGACTTCCGGGCGCTGGGTGGCACCGTCGTCCGCAACGGCGCCGCGAACCGACCCGCGACTTGTTGGCCCGCTGCTGGTGGGTGTCGGCGTCGGGCCGGGTACGGCCGACCTGCTCACGCCCCGCGCCCGCCACGTCATCCTGCGCGCCGACACGGTGCTCGCCGCCGCCATCAGCCGCGACGCGATTGGGCGCGCCGAAGCGACGGTCCGCGCCGCGCTCGGTCCGATTCGCGTCGAGCGCGTGGCCCTGGACGTGCTGGGCAACGCGCAGCAGCGTGACGCCTCCAGTCAGGCGCTCGCCGAACGCGTGATCGCCCACCTGGACCGCGATGAGGTGGTGGCGTTCCTGACGCTCGGCGATCCGAGCGTGTTTTCGGCCTTCGCCGATCTCGCGCGCCGGGTGCACCGCGCGCGTCGGGACCTGCCGATCCACAGCGTGCCGGGCATCATGGCGTTTCAGGAGCTGGCGTCGCGAGCGGGCACGGTGGTCGGCGGCGAGCGGCAGAGCGTGCGCATCGTCGCGCTGCAGGACGACGGCGACGGCTCGCGTGAGAGCATTGCCGACAGCCTGGCGCGTCCGGACGAAACGCTGGTGCTGTATCGCGGTGGCCACTGTGTCAGCGCGATCGCCGAGCAACTGGTCGCCGCTGGACGCGCGGAGCAGGCCGTCGTCGGCGAGCTGCTGGGGCTGCAGGGCGAGCGGTGTGCGCCGGCGCTCGAGTATCTCGGCGAGGCGGCCAGCTACCTGGCGACGCTGATCGCGCCGGCGCCGGGCCGAGAATGATCTCGTTTGTCGGGGCCGGTCCGGGTGCCGCCGACCTGCTGACGCTGCGCGCGGTGCATCGCCTGCGCCAGGCGGACCTCGTGCTGTGGGCGGGGTCGCTGGTCTCACCTGAGGTCCTCCAGCACTGTCAGGACGCGGCCGAAGTCTTCGACACCAAAGCCATGACGCTCGAACAGGTCACGGACATCTACGCCGCACATCCGGACGCGGCCATCGTGCGGCTGCACTCCGGTGATCCGGCGTGTTTCAGCGCGGTTGGCGAGCAGGTCGCCTGGTGCCTGGACCGTGGCCGAGACTTCGAGATCGTGCCCGGAGTCGCCGCAATCGGAGCCGCCGCCGCGGCGGCCGGACTGGAGCTCACCGTGCCCGGCGTCTCACAGTCAGTGGTCATGACGCGGCTGGCGCGTCGGACGCGGGCCGGGATGGGACCCGGCGACGACGTGGTTGCGTATGCCGCGCGCGGCGGCCTGATGGTGTTGTTCCTGTCCGCGGGCGACCCCGAGGGCGTGCAGCGCGTGCTGCTGTCGCCGCCGAGTGCCTATACCGAGGCCACGCCGACGTTGATCGCGTATCGGGTGAGCTGGCCGGACGAACAGATCGTCGTCACACGCCTGGGCGACCTGGCGCACGAGCTGACGCAGCGCTCGATCGCGACCTCGGCGTTGATCCTGGTCGGCGATGCGCTCGGGTCGCATCGGCCGCGACGCCGCAGTCACGTCTACGACCCAGACTATGCCCATCGGTACCGGCCCGCGTGAACTT
>JAFAWJ010000457.1 GCA_019242065.1 Chloroflexota bacterium | reverse complement strand
CTCGTCGGTCACGCTCGGTCCGGCAACTTCGCGCAGATACTCGGTCAGCACCAGCGGAGACTCTTGCCAGTGACCATCGCAATCCAGCACCGGGTGTCCGAGCTGATCGTGGATCTGGGCGGCTCGGCTCATGACCATGCGTGTGTTCCTCCCGTTGGCTACCTCCGGCCAGGTTAGCAGGTGGCTGTGGACTGGCCAGGGCTTCTACCATCATCGCAGCATGAAGGTAGGTCTTGGTCTCGTCCCGCAGAACTACCCCGACTGGCAACGCTATGTTGCTGACGATTGGACGTCCGGGCCGCAGGTGCCGGATGCGGAGGTCATCGACGACTCGCTCGCTCTGGCGCGCCTGGCCGACACCCTGGGCCTGGACTCAGTCTGGACGGTCGAGCACCACTTCACGCCGTACATCATGGTGCCCAATCCGATCCAACTGATGTCCTGGGTCGCGGGCGCAACCTCGCGCGTCGACGTCGGGACGATGGTCACCGTGCTGCCCTGGCACCACCCGCTCCGCCTCGCCGCCGAGGTGTCCATGCTCGACATTTTGCTCGGCGAGCGGCAGTTGTACCTCGGCATGGGCCGCGGCACGTCCCCGACGGAATTTGACGCTTTCGGCATTCCGCGCGAAACGACTCGCGGGCAGTTCGCCGAATCGCTCGAGGTGCTCAAGCTGGCTCTGACCGAGGAACGCTTCTCGTTTCGCGGCGAGCATTACACCATCCCGGACGTGACCACGCGGCCACGCCCGAGGTCGTCCAGGCGCCTGGTGGACCACATGCTGATGGCCTGGGGCAGTCCCGAAAGCCTGCCCGTCGCGGCGCACGCCGGGCTGCAGCCGCTGTTCATTCCTCAGCGGGGCTGGGGCGACTACGCCACCGAGATGCGCCAGTTCAACGCCATTCGTGCCGAACACGGGTGGGCGCCCGCCAACGCCACCGCCGCGGTCTGGACCTTTTGCGCACCCACTCGTGCGGAGGTCGAAGAGCGCGGGGTCCGGTACATCACCGAGTACGCCGATTCGAGTCGACGCCACTATCTGCTGGACAAACCAGAAGTCTTTCGCGGGGTCAAAGGCTATGAGCGGTATGCGAATCGTGCCGAAGCGCTCGCACGGTCGGTTGCGGAGGGTCTGGATCCGCGCCAGGCCGCGCTCAGCACGATGACGTCGATCTACGTCATTGGGACGCCCGACGACGTGCTGGAGCAGCTCGAAGGGATTTGCCGCGCACTGGCCGTGGAGCACCTGATCCTGGTGTGCCAGTTCGGGACCATGCCGCGATCAGACGCGGAGCGGAGTCTGCGTCTGATCACCGAGCACGTGCAGCCAACACTGCGGCAGCTGCAGCTCACACCAGTTGCCGAGGTGCCTGTCGCCAGCTGATTTCCGAATCATTACCAGTTGTCGAGAATATCGCCGATTGCGTGCTGGGCCGTGTACAGGCCGCGGAAACCGGTGAAGTAGTGGGCCGTGCACGTGATCGAGCGCACCACCAGCTGGGGCGTGAGTCCCCACGCGCGCCCGAGCAGCGCTGCCTCGCGCAGCGCATCCTCATTGCCCGCGAGGGTTGCGTCCCGCAGCGCCATGTACGGGACCACCTGCTTGGGCAACGTCTTGATGCACACCTCCCACGTCGCGCGGTGCATTTTGAGGTACGGCGGGTCGTACTTCATGCCGAACGCGATGGATTCCGGCACGTAGCCAATCGTGCGCTCGTACCACGCGGTCAGGTTGATCCGATCCTGCGCCGTCAATTCTTTGGTGGTCAGATCCAGGCCAGACTTGAAGGCGTCCGGGTCCGCCGCCCATCCCTCGGGCCAGGGTGGATTGCCGTTGCCGTCCGGGAAGTCAGGCAATGAGTCGCCGACCGCACGGTAGGTATGTCCCAGACCGCGCATGCCCGCGACAAGCTTGGAATACATCACCACCTCCATGATCTGCTGCTTGCGGAGGCCCAACCGCTGCAGGACTCGGAACTGGTTGAAGATACCTGGCTCCCAGCCCAGATGGATGTACGAGTACAGTTGCAGCACCGCATTGGGGAGCATGTTGCGCGGGTCCGGTCGTCCGAAGATGTCGGCGCCCCAGCGGTGAAGTTTCGCCACGTCGGGCGCGTAGTCCGTCATGAGGCTGGTGGCGAACATCTCGTACAGGTTGCCCCGCCAGCGCCAGGTGCCGAACAGGTGGGTGTCGAGCTCCGCCTGACTCGTGTGGTCCAGGTCGCGGAGGTCGAGGCCCTCGCTCATACCTAATGGTTGGAGTTCTTGCATCGCAATCTCTATCTCTCCAGAAGCGTTACGATTCTCAGGCCAGCCAGGCATTGGTGTAGGAAAATGAGCTCCACAGCGTGTAGCCGATACCGTGTACGGCAGCTCGTGTCAGGACCCGCGGCTGGCCTGTCGCAATGGGCATGGCCCAGGCCTGGTCGAGCAGGATGTCATTGATCTGCGAGTACAGCGCCTGGCGCCGCGTCTTGTCGGGCTCGCTGGCCGCTTGATTCAGCAGCGATGCATACGCATCGTTCTGGTAGCCCGAGTTATTGCTGTTCGGGTCGTACACTCGACCACCCAGTAACAGCGTGATCGGTTCGAGCTGAGCCAGGCCATTCAGCGTCGAATAGAAGCCGTTGTATTTACGATTGTTGGCCTGGTCGAACCACGACGCGGCATCCACCTGCGTAATGTTGAGCGTCACGCCGATTTTAGCCAGGTCGGCCTGATAAATCTGAGCCATATCCACCAGCTCCGGGTTGCTCGGAATCGGAAGGATCTGGCACGTCAACTCAGACACGCCGGCCTGATTCAGGAGCGACCTGGCTTTGTCCAGGTCGAAGGTAAAGAATTGATCCTTGCTGGCCTCATACGCCGCCGAGTTCGAAAGCCAAGGCATGGAGGTGGGCTGGCCGGTTCCCAACAGGACGGAGTCCGCGATGTGCTGTCGGTCGATGGCGTAGCTCAACCCCTGACGCACCATTTTGTTGTCGAACGGTGTGTTGAGCACGTTGACGCCCTGCATATAGAACGTGCCGGCGTAGGGATGCAGGAGGCCAACGTAGTCGCTATCGGCCCGCAGACGAGCAAAGTCTCGCAACGACGGACTCAGCACCAGGTCAACCGCGCCGGCTTCGAGCTGAGCGATTTGCGCTTGCGGGTCCTTGATGATGCGGACGTCGACCTCGTCGAGATACGGCCGACCCGAGAGCCAGTAGTTCGGGTTCCTGGTCATGGTGACGTGGTCGCCCTGGGCCCACTCTTTGAAGACGAATGGGCCGGTGCCGACGACTTTCGTTGCCGCGTCCGGACCCTCGACCGTGACCTGATCGGACATATTGATGAATTCGAAGAAGTCGAAGGCCGCCGGGCGCGGCTGGTCCGAGCCCAACACGACAGTGTATTTGTCAGGTGTATCGATCGACGTGAACCACTTGCTCTGGTTCACGAAGCTGACGGATGCGTTTTTGGGGTCGCGAACGCGCAGGAAGTTCCATTTCACGTCGTCGCTGGTGAACTCGCGGCCGGAGTGGTACTGGACTCCCTTGCGCAGATTGAGCTTGATCTGCTTGAGGTCCGCGCTTACGTCCCAGCTTTCCGCCAGCATCGGCTGCGGCTGCAACTGGTCGTCGTATGCCGTCAAATGGTCGAAGGCGAGATAGATCGATCCATACGAGGGCGTGCTGCCAGCGTGCGCGTCGAGGTTGTTGATGTCAGTCACCAGCGTGGTGCGCAGGGTGCCACCGGTCTTCGGTTGCGGCGTCGGGTTGGCGGCCGCGGCGGGCGACGTGCTGGCCGGCGTGGCAGCGGGTGCGGCGGTGGATGGCGAGTTCGGAGCCGCCGACGGCTGACCTCCCGCGCACGCGGCCAGGACGAGCGCCTGCGTACCGGCCGCCAGGAGCAGGAGCCCTCGCCGACGCGTCATGACGGGCAGCCCGCCTTCAGCCGCGGGCTCCACAGCGGCAGAATCTCGTGACTGAACGATCATGGGCGGAATCTATCACGCCTGTCGCTCCGTTCGGGACGGGCGCCTTGATGTACCCTCCGTCGAGGCAAGCATGAGCCAGACGCCAACACTCACCGAGATGCCACTTTACAAAAATGTCGACCGGATCAGCGTGGGGCTGGAGGCGCAGGGCATCGGTCCGGCCGACCCGATTCCGTTGGAGGCGCTGGGCAGTTCAGACCAGTGGCATTATCACGGCACTGAGGCGCTGGCGCTGGCCGGTGCGCGGCTCGAGATCGGCCGAACGAGCAATGTGCTGGATATCGGCTCCGGTGTCGGAGGCCCGGCGCGCTATCTGGCGGACCGCTACGGCTGCCATGTGACGGCGATTGAAGTGCAGCCCAATCTGAATGACATCGCGGTGGACCTGACGCGCCGCAGCGGCCTGGCCAGCCTCGTCACCCATGTCTGCGGTGATGCCGCCACACATCCGCTTCCGGCTGCGTCCTTCGACGTGGCGGTGAGCTGGTTAGCCGTCCTGCATATACCCGGTCGGCCGGAACTGCTGCGCAACATAGCCGGTGGGATGCGAACGGGCGGCAAGATCCTGATCGAGGACCTGTGCCAGCGTAAGGCCTTCGCCGAGACCGATCTTCACGACCTTCGTCACGTGGTGTACGGCGTGACGGTGACGCCGGTGGACGAGTACGTGGCCGACCTCACCAACGCTGGCTTTGCCGAAGTCCAGGCGGAGGATCTGACGCCGGATTGGGCGCCGTTTGCCGCGCACCGACTACGGGATTGGCGTGCCAATCACGCCGACTACGCGCGGGTGTACGGCGAGGCCGCCTACGCTGGACAGGAACTGTTCTACACGGTGATCGATCGTCTGTACGCCCGTGGCAGCCTGGGGGGCGTGCGCCTGACGGCCACCCGAACCTGATGCCGGCACCCGACCGGTCCCACGCCCTCGACCACATCGTGGTCGTGCTGTTCGAGAACCGCTCACTGGACAACGTCGACGTCGACGGAGGCCGGCAGCTGGTGCAGCCAGGCGGATGACGTCTCGGGCAGTTGTCAGGAACGGTACCCGAGCAGGCAGCCGCCCGATGGCGTGATCCTGCTGGGGTCGCCTCAGGCTGGCGCGGGCAGCGTCACGTTGAGGGCGACGACTTCGTATGACTGTGAATCATCCAGCGTGGCGCCGAAGCGTTCGATCGTCTGTCGGCGCTCCTCGCCGACCCCGGCCAGACTCGCCTCGCGCGCCGCTTCCGACTCCCACACCGACGCCACGCCGATCAGTCCCGTTGCGCGATCGACGCTCACCAGAAACGACTGAAAGCCAGGCAGCGCTTTTGCCTGCGGCACCGAGACGGCCTTCATGTGGGCCAGTAGCTCGTCCACCCGCCCAGGTGCAACCGTGAAATTCGTCACGCGCGCAAACACGCCAACTCGAGGTGTACCCGCGTACTCCTGGATGACGCGTTCGTAGTGCCGAACGTCACGGATGTTCAGGCCCCCGCCGGCTGCCTGTGTGCGCACCGCGTTGCCGGCCTCCTGGCTGGCCTGCAGGGACGCGGCGTCGGCCCAGTACGTGATCGAGGCAGCTTCGCCGCTGGCGCGGTCCAGCAGCGCGCTCGCGCCCAGGTAGCCCGGAATCTTGCCAAACGCTTCGCTCAGGCGCTGACCCCCGTCGGCGATGCGCTTGTCGTCCAGTGGCGTCGAGCTCGTAAAGCGAGTGACTCGCATGAACATATGGTTCCCCCGTCCGCAGGTCTTGCGATTACCCCCGATCGCACGCGGACTGACGGAGAATACACCTCTTTCGCCCGCCAGCTTACGCGGACACCACGCCGCCCGAGTTCAGACGCCGAGCTTGATCAATGGTGCGCCATTTCGTACAGGTACAGCGGCGTCTGGTCAGGATCATGGAAGTTGGCCAGCTTCTCCGCGCCTGTATCGATGATGCCCGGCGGCGCGAAGCTCACGCCTCTGGCCTGCAGATCGGCGACGGCCTGCTGGATGTCGGTCACGCCCAGGCCAACCGAGACGCCTTCGGCATGGATCGCGGACGGCCCGCGATTCCCGGTGGGATGCAGCCCGATGGTGATGCCAGGGAGTTCAACCTCGGCCCAGTCGTCGCCGTAGCGAGCCTTGAGTGTGAGGCCGAGTGTGTCGGTGTAGAAGCTCACCGCGCGGTTGAAATCCGAGACCATGAGCGTCACGTTGCCAGACGTATACATCCTCGGGATTTTATGTACTCCCGATATCGTCTTCTACACTCTGGTGTGCACCGGTCCCCAGAGAGCGAGCGGATGGGCGGCTACGTGGTGGATCTTTCGGAAATCGACCAGACGCGCGTCGCGGAGGTCGGCGGCAAGGCTGCGCATCTCGGCGAGCTTGCGCGGATCGAGGGCATCGACGTGCCGGCTGGCTTTTGTGTGACGACGGCGGCATTCGAGCGGATCCTCGAGAGCACGCAGTCGATCGAGGATCTGATCGGGCGGCTGTCGCGCCTGCGAGCCGACGACCGGGAGGCGATCCGCGCGCTCAGCGCCGAGATCCGCCAGACCATCGAATCGGTCACCGTCCCCGATGACATCACGACGGCGATGACCCGCTCACTCGCCCGCCTCGGCGCGCACACCGCCTGTGCCGTCCGATCCAGCGCGACGGCGGAGGACATGCCAACGGCCTCCTTCGCTGGTCAGTACGACACGTACCTGAACGTCATGGGGCCGGCGGCCATTCTCCAGCACGTCAGTCGCTGCTGGGCGTCGCTGTTCACCGACCGGGCCGTGACCTACCGTTTGCGCAACGGACTGGACCACCGCAAGGTCCACATGGCCGTCGTCGTGCAGCGGATGGCTTCCTCCGACTCAGATGCGGCCGGCGTTCTTTTTACGGCAGACCCCGTGACCGGCAACCGCACGCTCGCCGCCATCGAGGCCACCTTCGGCCTGGGCGAGGCCCTGGTGTCCGGCGTGGTGAACCCGGACGTCTACACGGTGCGCGACGGCGCAATCGTCGCCAGGACGATAGCCACCAAGCAGCGCGCCATCACGGCCTCACCGTCCGGCGGCACGCAGCAGCAGACGATCGAGCCGCGGCGGCAGACGCAGCCAGCGCTGACGGATGCGCAGGCCGTGAGACTGGCGCAGTTAGGCCGGCGGATCGAGGCGCACTTCGGCGTTCCCCAGGACATCGAATGGTGCCTGGTCGGCGACGGCTTTTTCATTGTCCAGAGCCGACCAATCACGACCGTGTTCCCCATTCCCGAGCGCAGCGACACGGACAACCACGTCTACGTGTCGGTCGGTCACGGCCAGATGATGACCGATGCCATGAAGCCCCTGGGCATCTCGTTCTGGCAGTTGACAGCCGCCCGGCCCATGTTCACGGCCGGCGGACGATTGTTCGTCGACGTCACGCGCGAACTGGCGTCGCCCATCAGGCGCGCGGGGCTGGTGAAGGTCATGGGTCAGGCAGATCCGCTGATGGGGGACGCGCTGCAGACCGTCATCCAGCGCACTGACTTCATCCCGCCGCTCACGGACGAGGCCCCTGTCGCGGCGACGGCGGCTGGCCCGCCCGCCCCGCCCATCGAGACCGATCCGGCTATCGTCGACGAGTTGATCCGGCGCAGCGAGGCCTCCGTTGCGACCTTGAAGCGCGACATCCGCGCGCACTCCGGATCGGCGTTGCTCGACTTCATCCTGGCGGACCTCCAGGAGTTGAAGCGGGTCCTCTTCGATCCGCAAAGCCTGCAGGTGATCATGGCCGGGATGGAGGCCAGCTGGTGGCTGAACGATCATATGCAGAAGTGGTTAGACGAGAAAAGCGCGGCCGACACGCTCACGCAGTCGGTCCCGCATAACGTCACGTCGGAGATGGGGCTGGCGCTGCTGGACGTCGCGGACGTGATCCGCCCGCATCCGGACGTGGTGCCCGTTCTTCAGCGTGTGCATGCCGAGGACGAGGATTTTCTGGACGAGCTGCGCGGAGTCGAGGGTGGCCGCGAAGCGCGCGATGCCATCCAGGCCTGGCTTGATATGTACGGCATGCGCTGTGTCGGCGAGATCGACATCACCCGGCCGCGCTGGAGTGAACGCCCCGCCGTCCTCGTGCCGCTGCTGCTCAGCAACATCCGCAACTTCGAGCCGGGTGCCGCCAGGCGCCGCTTCGACCAGGGGCTGCAGGAGGCCCGCAACAAGGAGCAGGAGCTGCTGGAGCGCCTACATGCCCTGCCGGACGGGGAGCAGGAGGCCGCCGAGACAAAGCGAATGATCGACCGGGTCCGCACCTTCAGCGGGTACCGCGAGTATCCGAAGTACGGGATGATCAGCCGCTACTTCGTGTACAAGCAGGCTTTGCTGGAGGAAGCGGAACGGCTCGTGCAAGCCCACGTGCTGCGCGAGCGAGAAGATATGTTCTACCTCACCTTCCAGGAATTTCACGACGTGGTGCGCGCTCAGCGGCTGGACGACCAGCTCGTTGGGCAGCGCAAGGACGCATTCCGGTCGTATCAGGCGCTCACGCCGCCGCGGGTGCTCACCTCGGAGGGCGAGGCCATTGCCGGCGCGTACCGCCGCGACGACGTGCCGGCCGGTGCGCTGATCGGCCTGGCGGTGTCCGCCGGAACCGTCGAGGGGCGGGCGCGTGTTGTCCTGGACATGGCGGAGGCCGACCTCCAACCGGGCGACATCCTGGTCACGGCCTACACGGACCCCAGCTGGACGCCCCTGTTCGTCACCATCGGCGGCCTCGTGACGGAGGTGGGCGGCCTGATGACCCACGGAGCGGTCATCGCCCGCGAATACGGCGTGCCGGCCGTGGTCGGAGTCCAGCACGCCACCCAGCTGCTCCGCGACGGCCAGCGCATCCGCGTGCACGGGGCGGACGGCTATGTCGAGATCCTGCCTGACCAGTAACCGTAAAACTCTCGCATGAGCCCCGTCAGTTTGCTCTGGTTCCAGGTAGGCGATCTGCGTCTGGCGGACAATCCTGCGCTGTGCGCGGCGGCACGCGACGGCAGCGTCGTTCCGTTCTTTGCCTGGACCAGTGACGACGACGGTGGCTGGCAACCGGGTGGGGCGAGCCGCTGGTGGCTGCACCAGTCTTTGCAAGAGCTCGATCGCAGCCTCCGGCAGCGCGGTTCAAGGCTTGTGCTGCGCACGGGAGCAGCAGTTTCCGGCATTCTGCGCGACCTCGTGGCCGAGACCGGCGCCACCACACTGTTCTTCAATCGCGGGTATACGCCGGGGGAGCGCCGCCACGCGGTCACCCTGGAGATGCACGGGCTGGCCGTCGAGAGCTTCAACGCCCGGCTGCTGGTCGAGCCGGGCGACGTGCGGCCGGCGAGCGAGCCCTTTCGCGTGTTCTCGGCGTTCTGGCGCGCGGCTGCGCCGCTGATCGGCGGATACGCGCTCCTGCCTGCGCCCGACCGAGTTGGCCGGCCGGCGCACTGGCCCGCCTCCGCGCCTCTGGAAGCGCTTGGGCTGCAACCGGTACCGGATTGGGCCGGTGGCCTGCGTGCGACCTGGCGTCCGGGTGAAGCCGGCGCGATGCGGGCTGTACGCCAGTTCCTGGACGACAGTCTTGGCAAGTACTCCCTTGACCGTGATTTTCCCGATCGTGATGGCACGTCGCGTCTGTCGCCGCACCTCCACTTCGGCGAGATTGGTCCCCGCCAGGTGTGGTCGGGGGTGGAGGCTCGACTGGCGGACGCCGGGCCGAAGGTCCAGCTGAAGCGCTCCGCCGACGTTCTGCGTCGCGAGCTGGGTTGGCGTGATTTCGCGGCGCAGTTGCTGTATGGCCTGCCGCACCTCGCGGATCGTTCGCTGGACCCGACGTTCGACGCGGTCGACTGGCGGTCCGCGCCAGACGACCTGCGGGCGTGGCAGCAAGGGCGCACGGGCTATCCACTGGTCGACGCCGGCATGCGCCAGTTGTGGCAGACGGGCTGGATGCACAACCGCGTGCGCATGCTGGTTGCGTCATTTCTCGTCAAAGACCTGCTGTTGCCCTGGCAGGCGGGAGTGCTCTGGTTCTGGGACACGCTCGTCGACGCCGATCTCGCCAACAACACGGTGAACTGGCAGTGGGCGGCGGGATCCGGCGCGGATGCCGCGCCCTTTACGC
>JAFAWJ010000335.1 GCA_019242065.1 Chloroflexota bacterium | reverse complement strand
GCCCCTGAAAACGCACGGCACGTTGGGCTGTGGGGCGTCGCGGAGCAGCGTTTTGACCGCGCGGAGGGCCAGCCCTGGCTCGGCGTACGCCAGGCGCAGCATGTCGAGCGTGCCCTCGGCCAGGACAACGCGCGGCCAGGCGGCCATCCACGCCGGCCAGACGTCAGAGAAGATGCCGCCGGCCGGGTGGACGAGCAGGCGCGTGGTCTGGAAGTCGTGGTGCAGGCCTTCGCGCCAGTGCGCGGGCCAGTCGCCGCTCAGGGTCGGGCACGCACGATCGAAGGCGGCGTCCTCGTCGACCAGGCGCGTGTATGTCGTGTCGGCCGCGGTCAGGGCGCGTGTCGCGAGATTCCGCGCGAGCTCCGCGTCCGTGGCGCGAGCCAGCACGCCGACGATCGAGCGCTGCTCCGTCGGCGCCAGGCTTCTCGACAGGGATAGCGTACCCAGCAACTCATGGCGGCCCGGTGGCGCGCCGTCCTGGACGTGAACGAGGTCAATCTTGACATCGTGGGCAACGCCCGAGGTATTCGCGGCGGTCACCTGTGCGGCCAGCACGTCCTCGGCGGCCAGGAAGAAGCGCACTTCGACGTGCACGCCAGCCACCTGCCACTGGTAGCCGACGATCAGGCACGAGTGGTGGCGGCACACCAGTCCGACCGCGTCAAAGTCAGCTCGGGTGCGACAGAGCCGCGCATCGAGCACCGTCTCGATCGCGATACCTGCCCGTGAAGTGGCGTCGCGCCCGACTGGATAGGCCCACTCGACGCCAGGTCGGTCCGGGCAGGTGCGCAGGTTGCCGCCCTCGGTCGCGTCCCAGGCGTGGGCAATGTGTGTGACGTTGCGGAGATAGCCGAACGGAGTGAAGTCCACTACGTCTCCGAGCACAGCATGACCCGCGCTCGGTCGTCGGTGTGGTATTCGAGCTGATGGGTGCCTGAGCTGATGACGATCAGGTAGCCGGGCGTCACCATCTGCGAATATTGCTGGCCGGACTGCGGGCAGCCAAGTGACGAATCAGGCCACTGGCGGGCCTGCACTTGCTGAACCTGCAGCGTGTCGCGACTCACGCCAAGGTGACCCGCGGCGTCGGTTATGGCCGCGTCGACCACGGCGGCCGATTCAGGTGGGATCACGGGACTTGCTCCTGATGCAGTTGCAGCTGCAGCTGCGGTTGCCGTTGAAGGCGAGGCAGACGGCGGCGGCGCAGCCACTGGCGTGGGTGTCGGCGGCGTGCTAGACGGCCCGCACGCGGCCAGACACACAGCCATCGACATCGATATCACCAGAAGCGCGCGCGCACGTCGCATTTGTCCCACCGACTCTAGCGCCTCAACAACCCGATACCCCGCGCTTCAACGCCGGGTCAACCTGACGGAGCGAGCATCAGCCGTCATGTCCGCTTCCCGACATTCCGACGTCGAGCTCAACTGCAGGCACTGCGGTGAGCACTTCGTGTACTCGGCAGGCGAGCAGGAGCTGCAAGCGATGCGCGGTGTAGCCACTCAGCCGCGCGAGTGCCCACCCTGCCGTCGACTGCTGGGTCGCGCGTAGACACTCTCCCAAACACGAATTTCAGAAGCGAGGCGGCCGCATCGCCGCCAGCGGTTCCACGTTGGTATACACGCGATACACCGACACCTCGCTCACGTCGGCGTGGCCGTCCACGGCGGTCAATTTGTCGAGGAACTCCTGCTCGGCGTCGGTGCCAGGCTCGAAGACCCAGGCCGGATTAGGCGTGCGCTGAACGTTGTCGGCAGGCGGCAAGTACCGGTTGAAGCCGTCTGAGGTGACGTACGCCAGCACGGTCTCGCGCGTCTCGAACATGATCGGGTAGCCGATCCAGTAGTCGGTGTAGAGCTGGTGCCGATCCTGGGGCACCAGGAACTGCACGAGCTGGGCGCGGGTTGCGGCCGTGCTATCGGGCGTATCTTCGGGACGCCACAGCCGCGGGTCGGTGCTGGTCAGACTCCACAGGTTGAAGACGACGAGCATCCCGACCGTCGACCATCTCACCACTGGCCAGCGCAACCGCCAGAGCGCGCCAAACAGCAGCGGCACCGTGCTGTACAGCGGCAGCGCGTAGCGCGGCTCCGAGACGAAAAACCCGAAGCGTGTCAACGCCACCACTGGCGGCACGACAATGGCCACCATCACCAGCAGGGCGGGCGCCGCCTCACAGTCGGCTCCACACTGGAACAGACGGCGCACGGCGGGCAGGTAGAGCACCACCACGCCCACGAGCAGCGCGATCGCCGCCAGGGCGACGGCGGAGTGGCCAGCCGGTCGCTGTAGCCAATCCTGGTCGAACATCGTCGCGGACGTCGTCGGTTGGCCGAGACCGAGCAGGACGGGAATGCCGACTCGGAAAAAGCGCACGAACTGGGCGGGCGGGTCGACGGGCAAGTCCGCCGGTTGGGTGAGGGAGGCCAGCGTGCGAAAGCCGGTGGTCAGGTTGTCAAGGATCATCGGCAGCATCCCGACAATCAGCCCCACACCCGCGAGGGCGTACTGAACGCCTGGATAGCGGGCGCGACGTCCGACCAGTACGTAGACGAGCGCCGGCAGCACGTAGACGATCGCCAGCGGATGGGTCCACAAGGCGAGTCCAGCCAACACGCCCCACACCGCAGCCACCCGCCGGCTGGGCGCGCGCGCGAGCGCCAGGCTGGCCAGCAGTAAGGCCTCACCCAGGAACAACACCTCGGCATAGCCACCCCGCGCCTTGGTGCTCCACACCGCCCACATTGAGGGCGGTACGGCGAGATAGGCCGCGGTCGCCAGGCCCGGCCCGATGCCAAACAGCTGGCGTGCGACCAGCGCCGACAGCACCAGGAAACCGAGGCTATACGCGGTCGGGACCAGCTTCAGCAGCACCGTGCTCGAATCTAAGACCCGAAAGAGCGGGGCGGCCGTAAAGGCTTCGAGACTGCCGAGGTATGGCTGGCCCCAGTAAAAGACCGGTCGCTCTCCGAGGAACGCGATGTGGCGGGCCATCAAACCGACGACGGCCTCGTCGGCGTCGATCTCGCCAAGCGGGCTGGCGATGACAGCCAGCCGCAAGCCTAGGCCCACCACGACCACGAGCGCCAGGGCGGTCCAGAACACGGGAAGTTTCACGCGAGCAGCTCGCCGGTGGTTATCGTGCGGTCGCGGCCGTCCGGGCCACGCACATGCAGCGAGCCGTCACGCTGGGCGCCGAGCACCACGACCTCTTCGTCGAGACCGCGATCGAGCAGGCGCAAGCGCTGGCCACGGCCCCAGAGGCGCGACTCCCACATGCCGTGGACAACGTCATCAGGCTGGCGGAGCAACGCGTCGAGCTGTGACAGGAACGTAAGCAGCAGGTCGCCGCGATCGACGGGCTTGGGGGTGACCACCTCGAGGCATGTGGCAGTGGTCAAATCGTCGGGCACGGCCGAGACGTTCAGTCCCAGGCCGACGATCACCTCGAGATCCTGACCATCCCAGCGGGTTTCGGCCAGGATCCCCGCGACTTTTCTGTCGGCCAACATCACGTCATTCGGCCACTTGATGGCCGCCTTTGCCTCTGCGCCGAGCTGGTCGAGCAACTGCACCACGGCCACCGACACGAGGCTGGTATAGCGCCACGGACGGATAGCGTCCGTCGCAGACGGTTCGCGAAACAGCATCGACACTAGCAGCGCACTGCCAGGTGACGCGAGCCACTGGCGTTGGGATCGACCGCGCCCAGCCCGCTGGTAGTCGGCCACAAAGACCGAACGTGTTGGCGCCGCGTGACGAGCCGCGGCTCGCGCTTTGTCCTGGGTGCTGTCGACCGCGTCGAAGTAGTGGCCCTGCCAGGGCGCCGGCAGGTCGCGCACGGCGTCGGCGAGTCTATCGCGCGGCATGTATACCGTTACCGAGGCGCATGCGCGATCGACGACTCTTACTGGCCACCACCAGCGCAGGCAAGCTGCGCGAGTGGCAAGCGCTGCTGGCTGATCTGCCGCTCGAGCTGCTCACGCTACGAGACCTGGGTATCGACTTCGACGTCGAAGAAACGGGCTCGACATACGCCGCCAACGCACTGCTCAAAGTTGAAGCGTATGGGACTGCCAGCGGAATACTGACCATGGCCGAGGACTCGGGGCTGTCGGTCGCGGCGCTGCACGGGCAGCCGGGCGTGCGCTCCGCGCGCTGGGAAGGCAATGACTACGTCCACAAAAACGAGCTGCTGATCCGCCTGCTGGAGAACAAGCGCGATGCCGAGCGCGCGTGTCGCTATATCTGTGTCGTAATCCTGCGGCATCCGGATGGGCGTCAATGGCGAGTGCGGGGCGAGGTGCGCGGACAAATCGCACTTGAGCCAGCCGGCAACGGCGGCTTTGGCTACGACCCAGTGTTCTACATCCCGCGCTTGCAGCAGACGCTAGCGCAGGTCGCGGTAGACGAGAAGGACCGAATCAGTCACCGCGGTCGTGCTGCCGGGCGCATACGCCCGATATTGCGGGAGCTGATCGAAGCGGGCACGGCGTGAGGCCTCGCCGGCGTGCGCCGGCTCCAGGGATGGCGCGGCCGGCTGATCTCTGAAGCGGGCCTGAACCGGCACCTTCTCGGTCACGCGGTACTCGAGCCGACGGCCGAAAAGCAGGCGCGTATGGGCGTCGAGCGCCGGTAGCGCGCACAGGACCAGGCCGACGACTGGCAGCAACGCAAACGACCCCCAGCCG
>JAFAWJ010000249.1 GCA_019242065.1 Chloroflexota bacterium | reverse complement strand
CGATCCATGCCGACGGACCCAGGCGCGCGTGATCTCACCGGCGCTATCCCCTGATAGCCCTCGCTGGCGACCGGACCGGCGACAGCCAGTGATACGCGGGTGCCATCTGCTCACGACATTCGGTATGAGTTGCAATGCTGACTCCGCCGGACTGTCGCGCTGAAGACGTCCTTGCATACGCACACGTGACGTCGATGCAGGCTTCGGGCTCCGCGATCGAGGCCATGCTGTCGAGTCCGCAGGCGATGCAGCGGAGTGCACGATCACTGCTTGCCGAGCGGACTCCGTCGCTCCGGCAGGGGCTCGAAGACCTCCGAATCCGCGGACGTTCTTGCACGAACCATTGCCAGTGCCGTGACTACAGTCGAAAGCGGTGCAGGGGTGCGAGGCAAAGCTCGTGGGGCGCTCGCGGTTCGTGGGCGTCACGTTTCGGAAGGGAACAAGCAGACCTGGCGGGCGCCTACGGCAGCGGCTTCTCGAACCAGTAGTGGGCATAGGGTTCGGTGTTGAACGCGGGCACCTCGCGGTAGCCGCTGGTGCGATACAGGGCTATCGCTTCGGTGAGCGTGCGGTTGGTCTCCAACCGTACGGCCTTCGCACCCGTGGCGAACGCCTCGTCTTCAAGCGCGCGCAAGAGGCGCCGCCCCAGGCCCAGACCACGCGTCTCGCGGGCGACCCACATGCGCTTCAGCTCGGCTGGTTCGCCTGGATGGAACTTCAGCGCGCCGCAGCCGACGGGACCCCCGTTCAGGCGGGCCACCAGCAGAGCGCCGTGAGGCGGAACAAGCTCATGTGGGTCGGCGGTGTTGGTCCGCGTGCGGTCGAAACCCGCCTCGAAGCGTGACTGTAGCTCGAGGAAATACTGTTGGATGCACCAGCGCGCCTCAGCCGTCGACGGGTCCTCGCGCTGGATGGTGATCTGCGACGCGCGGAGCAGGCGCTCGACGTCGCCCATCGCACTCACCAGCCTGGCGCGCTGCTGGTTGGTCAGAGGTTGGAGGAAGCTCCAGGCGACCGAGTCAGAGCGCCGATCGAGCTCGTCGCGCTCGGCGAGACCGACGGGTGTCAGCTGGACGGAGCGGACGCGGCCGTCGCCTGCGCTGGGCTCGACGCAGACGAGCGACTGTCGCTCGAGCGAGCGCAGCACACGACTCAGGTAGCCGGAGTCGAGGCCGAGGCGTGCGCGCAAGGCGCGGACTTCTGCGCCGTCAGGTCCGATTTCCCACAGGATGCGCGACTCGGCCATGGGTCGGCCGCGGGCGAGGAAGCTGTCGGTGAGGGCGCCGATGCGCTCGGCGACGGTGCGGTTGAAGGCGCGCACCTGCGCCAGCGTGCCCGGCGGCGCGTCGGCCTGCGACATGGAGATGTCTGACTTTAGTCAGAGATCGGCGGAGGTGTCAAGGTGCCTATGCTGAGGTGAATGTTTATTGCAGTTACGCGCATCACGGCGCCCGGTGCGGCGCAGGAACGCATGGTCGAGGGTTTTCGCCGCGGCGGGCCGGATCTCAAGCGGTTCCCAGGATTTCTTGGCTTCGAGCTCTGGCGCAACGACACGACGCTCGAAGCGGTCTCGCGGTGGGAGTCGCGCGAGGCCATGGAGGCGTATCGGGCAAGCCCTATGTTTGGTGCGCATCACGGCCCAGGCCCGAGCGCCGCTGCAGGTGGCGGGGCCGAGATTGTGAGTTTCGACGCCGAGGTGGTCGTCTAGAAGACGCAGATCGATCGACGTTACACGCGGCCAGGGCCGAAGGACCGGGTAACCCACGCGCCAGTTCAGGTGACTCCTCCACAGAAGGAGATCTCCATGGTTACTCAGGAGCGCCTTGCTCACCTGGCCCAGTTCACCGACGAGCATCTGGCCTATCACGAGGCGGGCCACGCGGTTGTCTATCACCTGCAGGGCGGCACCATCGTTCGCTTGAGCATCGAACGGACCGATCCGAACCAAGGGATGCGCCCTGCAGAGCAGCTCACGCCGACGGCGGCCGCCGACCAGCTGAACGCGTTGCGCGATCTGGTTGCGCTCCTGGTTGCGGGGGAGGTCGCCGCCTCAATCTATGGTGCGCCTGACAACGTCGTCAAGGCCGGCGGCAGCGTCGACCGAGAGGATGCCATTCGGCGCGCAGCCGAGGTCGGCATGGACGAAACCGCCGCGCGTGCAATGATTGGAGCCGAGTGGCCCCGCGTACGCGACCGTCTGGAGGAGCCGGCCAATTGGAAGCTCGTCGACTCGCTCGCGCAGCAGCTCGTGCGCCAGAAGGTCCTCGACGCCGATCAGATTCGGGCCACGCTCACCGCATGAGCAGACTGGCGCGTCAGCAGACGTGAGCGGAGCGAGCCGCGACGAACTGCTCGTGGGGCTCGCCGTTGACGGCGATCGCGCGGCGTTCGGTGCACTCGTCGCGCCGCACATCACGGACCTGACGCGCCTGTGCCGACGCGTCGCCGGCCCGTCGCTGGCGGACGATTGCGTCCAGGACACGCTGCTGCTCGCGCTGCTGCGGCTGCCGAGCCTGCGCGACGCGGGTCTGTTTGAGAGCTGGCTGCGGGGCATCGCGATCCGGGTCTGCCGCAGGACGCGGGCACGCGTCGCACCGCACGCGCCGCTGCCGCCGGAGGACGAGCAACTCACTAGCTGGGTGCCAGGACCCGTTCTGGCGCCGTCGCTCGACGAGATGCTCGTGGGCAGCGACCTGGTGCGCAGCGTGCGTTCGGCGGTCGCCGACTTGCCAACCGGCCAGCGCCGCGCGGTCGAGCTTTTCTACCTGCGGGGTTTGGCGTATGAAGAGGCAGCTGGTGCGCTCGGCATACCGGTGGGCGCTCTGAAGACGCGACTTCACAAGGCACGTGCCGCGCTCGGGCGCCACTACCGGTTGGACGACGGCCCCCGGCCGTTGCGTCTGGACGACCGCACGCTCTCGATCCACGAGGCCGCGCACGCCGTGCTCGGCTGGCAGGAGGGCGATCGGGTGCTGCGCATCTCCATCACGCCGCGCGCCGAGGCCAACCTGGGGCTGGTGCATCTGGGAAACTCCCGCGACGGCATTGCCCCTGGGGCACGCCTGATCACGGTCATGGCTGGCGAGGCCGGTGTGGCCCGCGCGTTGCCGCACCGTCGGCGATCCGACTCTGGCGACCGTGCCGCCGCGGCGCGCATCGCCAGGGCCGCGACCGGCGGCGACGAGGTGGAGAGCGCGCTCGTGATTACCGATGGACTCGACGCTGCACGGCGCCGCCTGGAGGACCCAAGGACGTGGTCACTGGTGGAGCGGGTCGCCGAGGCGCTCGTCATTCGCCGGACGCTCGACGCCGATGAGTTTCGTAGGCTCGTCGCACGTCGAGCCCGGTGATGACGTGGGCTTCTGGTCGGCTCCCTATTCCCGATGGTTAGGATGGTCCAGGCGGTTCGCAAAATCCCCGCCAGACTTGCTGGAGACAACAGATGAGCACCCATCAGCGTGATACAAAGCTCGACCACATCCGTGTCGACCATGTCGGCGGCCTGCCACGGCCGGCCTGGCTGCGGGACATCCAGGCGCGTTTCGACGATGGTGGGGTCAGCGCCGAAGAGCTCGAAGCCGAGCAGCGCCGGGCCGTCGGCGCGGTGATCGCCAGGCAGGAGGAGCTCGGGCTGCCGATTGTCACCGACGGCGAGTTCACTCGACACAACTTTCAGGAGAGCTTCGGCGGGGCGGTCACGGGCTTTGACGCGACGCCGGCACGCTACGCGAGGCGTATCGAAACTGGGCAAGCCCAGACACCGGACGGCGACGCGGTGCCGACCGTGCGCGCGCCCTCCGGTATGAACGAGCCAGGCCCGGCAATTCTGCACCGGCGCCCCGTCGTCGAGCGGCTGCGCTTGACCCGCAACCTGATCCTGGAGGAATACCAGCGCGCCACGTCGCTGTCGGCCACGCCCGTCAAGGTGACGCTCACAGGACCCGATCGAATCTCACAGCGCTTCGCGTACGAAAGCTCGCGCAGCGTGTACCGGGATATGGACGAGTTCCTCCAGGACGTGGTGGCGATTGAGCGGCAGATGATCGCCGAGGTCGTGGCCGCCGGCTGCCGCTACGTGCAGATTGATGAGCCTGGCTACACCGCCTACGTGGATGGACCCTCGCTGGAGACGATGCGCGCTCGCGGTGAGGACCCCGATCAGAATCTGGCGCGGAGCATCGCCGCCGACAACGCGCTCACCCACGACTTCGAGGGTGTCACGTTCGGCATCCACATCTGCCGCGGTGGTGGTGGCGGACGCGGCGGTACATGGTTCCACCGCGAAGGGTCGTACGATGCTATCGCCGAGCGACTCTACAGCCAGCTGGACTTCGACCGCTTCCTGCTCGAATACGACAGCGACGCCGCCGGGGGCTTCGACAGCCTACGCTACATGCCGAAAGGGAAGTCGGCGGTCCTCGGACTGGTCAGCAACCACGGCGACGTGGAGACCACAGACTATCTCAAGCGCCGGCTCGAGGAAGCGTCAGCATATGTGAGCCTGGAGTACGCGGCTGTCTGTCCGCGGTGCGGGTTCGGTGGCGCGCGGGACGAGCAAAAAGTCTGGCAAAAGTTCGAGATACTTCAGGAAGTCGCCGCCGAGGTCTGGGGCGCGTAAGGACTCCAAAGCGTGACGGGGAGTCGATTCGAGGACATAGGTGTGTGGGTTCTGTAGGTGCATGCCAATGTGACTCCCAGAAGCGCATCGTCTGGTCGATGCTGGTCGGATCCGGGTCGGTGACTACGGGAATTGCGCCGGGCGTCAGGCCGTGGCCGTTCGGCGTCGCGGCGAACTCGATGTGATGCAGCCTTCGAGCGGCCGCGATTGCCCGTAGTTGCCCGTTCGCGCTCCGCGCATGGTCAAGGGCTGCCGATTGCGGACCGCGAGG
>JAFAWJ010000209.1 GCA_019242065.1 Chloroflexota bacterium | reverse complement strand
GTGGTGGTACGTGGACGAAGACACCGCCCAGCCCATCCTGGCTGCCGGCGGCGTGGCCTTCGCCATCTGCGCGATCCCCTGGCTGGCCTACCCCGCCCTCGTCAGGAAACTCAGCCGAGACCCGAAACAAGCAAGTCGGCCCACTTCCCGATAGAGTTCTCCTTCTCTTTCAAGAGAAGTTTTTCGCGACGTGACCGACTTACCAGCGAGGGTACTGGTTCTCGCTAAATTGAGAACGCGTTTCTGGCGATGGTGACCTCAGGCCGAGTCGCGGTACTCCGTCGGCTCGTCCAGCTCCGCAATCGGTCCGGAGCGGGTTGTCACCAGCAGCGGCGCCTGCCCATGCGCAATCGTCTCGCGCCCAATGATGCACTTGCGCACATCCGCCCGCGATGGGATCTCGTACATCACCTCGAGCAGCACTTCCTCGATAATCGTCCGCAGCCCCCGCGCCCCCGTCTTGAGCTGCAGCGCCCGCTCCGCCGCCGCCTCCAGCGCGTCGCGCGTGAAGACAAGCTCCACCTTGTCCAGCGACAGCAGCTTGGCGTACTGCTTCGAGATCGCATTCCGCGGCTCAGTCAGGATACGCATCAAGTCGTCCTTGCTGAGCGGATCCACACTGACTACCACAGGTAGCCGACCGACAAACTCAGGAATCAGCCCATACTTCAGCAGGTCATCCGACGTCAGCTGCCGCAGCAAGTCGGCGTGATCCTGCTCGGTGGTCCGCTCAGAAGCAAAGCCGAGCGTCCGTTTGGCGCCCACCCGCTTGCCGACGATATTCTCGAGCCCCTCGAAGGCGCCCCCACAGATGAACAGGATGTTGGCCGTGTTGATCTGAATGAAGTCCTGATGCGGGTGCTTACGGCCCCCCTGCGGCGGCACGTTGGCCACCGTGCCCTCGATCAACTTCAACAACGCCTGCTGGACGCCCTCACCCGAGACGTCGCGCGTAATCGACGGGTTGTCGCCTTTGCGGGCGATTTTGTCGATTTCGTCGATATAAATGATCCCGCGCTCGGCACGTGAAATGTCGAAGTCGGCGGCCTGAATCAACCGCAGCAGAATGTTCTCGACATCTTCGCCGACGTAGCCCGCTTCAGTCAGTGCCGTCGCGTCGGCGATACAGAAGGGCACGTCCAGCACTTTGGCAAGTGTTTGAGCCAGCAGTGTCTTGCCACACCCGGTCGGTCCGACCAGCAAGCTGTTGGACTTCTGCAATTCGACGTCGTCGACCTGCATGCCCGAAGACACGCGTTTGTAGTGGTTGTAGACGGCCACGGACAACACCTTCTTGGCGCGATCCTGGCCGACAACGTACGAGTTGAGATGCTCGTAGATCTTCGAGGGCGTTGGCAGCTTGGCGAGCGGTAGACGCGGCTTGGCGGCAGCCGGCGGAGCCGATTCTTCGTCGATGATTTCGCGGCACAGGTCGACGCATTCGTCGCAGATGTAGACCGCACCTGGCCCGGCGATCAGACGCCGGACCTGATCCTGGCTCTTTCCGCAAAACGAGCAATGATATTGACCGCGAGTGCCGCGTGTAGTCGCCATGCTGGTGTTGTGCCCCTCCTCGCTTCAGTCGAGGTGTACCTGAACGTGTCGATCTCGTCGTGATGCTTGGTCTCGGCTAGTGATTGCCATCGGTGGCGCTCGCCGCCGGTTCAACGGTCTTTTCTTCGACGGCGATCTCGGCGCGATCCGCCGCCTGACTGGCCGCGGTCTGACCGTGGATCATATCGATAACACCATAGTCACGCGCCTCGTGCGCGCTCATCCAGTAGTCGCGGTTGATGTCGCGCGAGAGCCGGTCGATGTCCTGACCGGTGTCAGACGCCATCAGCTCCTTCAGGCGTGCGTTCAGGCGCAAAATCTCTCGCGCGTGGACCTCGATGTCAGCCGCGGTGCCCTGCACGCCGGCTGATGCCTGGTGGATCAGGATGCGCGCGTTGGGCAGCGCCGCGCGCTTGCCCTTGGCGCCGCCACCCAGCAAGACCGCGCCCATGCTGGCGGCCATGCCGACACACGTCGTCGCCACTTGCGGCTGAATCAGGTGCATCGTGTCGTAGATCGCCAGCCCCGCATCCACCTGGCCGCCAGGGCTGTTGATGTACATCTGGATATCGCGATCGGGATCTTCCTGGGCCAGATACAGCAACTGGGCGACGATCAGATTGGCGATGGTGTCGTCGATCGGCGTGCCCAGAAAGACGATCCGGTTTTTCAACAGGAGCGAAAAGATGTCGTACGCCCGCTCGCCGCGACTGGTCTGCTCGACCACCATCGGCACGGTATAGGCGGTTGGGTTGGGCATTGCGGCGAGCCTGCTCACGAGATCGTGGCGTCTCATGCGGTTTCTCGCTCCTCCTCGGCGTCGGGGGTGGCCGGGGTGTCCTCAGCGACACCCGCTTGATTCTCAGTATCGGGTGTCTCGGCCTCGGATGCAGTCATTTCGGCCGTCTCGGCTTCGCTACCATCGCGCTGTTCGCCGGTAGCGATAGCCACCAGTCGTTCGAGCGCGCGCGCCGAGCGCGCCTCGGCCTGATCGTCGGCCACCGGCTCTTCACCCGCGTCGATGTGCTCCGCGCTGGCGAACGCATCCAGCGCCAGCGACCGGCGCACCCGCGTCTCGGAGTCGGTCCGAATCTCCTCTTCGAAGGCGCTTTGCTCTCTACCGATGAGCCTGAGGTACTGCTCGTATTGCAGCCCCTGGCGTTCGATATTGCTCCGGAGCGTTTCGAGCATGTGCTCCGCCTGGTGCTCGGCTAGCTGCGGGGGGTACTCGATCGTCGAGATCTCCACCAGCTTGTTGATCGCTTCCTCCTGGAGCTTGTCGCGCACGCGCTCGTCCTCGCGCTGACGAAGCTGCGTCTCGATCGCCGTCCGCAGCCCGGCGACGTCGGTATAGTCGCCGACCATCTGGGCGAAGTCGTCGTCCAGGGCGGGGAGCTCACGCTCTTTAACCCAGTGGATGATGACCTCGAACTGGGCGGGTTTGCCCGCCACCTCGGTGTCACGGTTGTCGTCGGGCATCGTCAGCGTGAACGTCTTTTGATCACCCGCCGACAAGCCGACGAGCTGTTCGCCAAAGCCCGCCGCGGGCGCCGTGCTCTCGGCATCGACGATGTACTCCGCCTCTTTGCTGTCGATGACGGGCTCGTCGCGGCCGTCTATGGTCACCTTGAGATCCAGGCCGACGCGATCGTTCAACGCCGCCGCGCGCTCGACCGGCGCCCACTGCGCATAGGACTCGCGCAGGCGCTTGATGACGTCCTCAACCTGATCGGTGCCCGCCTGGGGCTCCTCGGGCGTGATGTGCAGGTTGTGTTGGTAGTCGCCAAGCTCGACTTTGGGCGCAAGGCCAATCACTGCTTTGAGACGCAGCGGATCGAATTCGATCGACTCGACCCGCGGGCGGGTGTAGGGCTCGACCTGTTCTTGCTGCATGGCTTCACTGACGACTTCGGGCAGCAATTCGTCGAGCGCATCCTGGACGATGCGATCCCGGCCGATCATGCGCTCGACCATCGTCCGCGGGGCCTTGCCGCGACGGAAGCCGGGCACGTCGACGCGACCCGCCACGCGTCGATACGCGGCGTCGATGGCACGGTCCAGGCGTTCAGCCTCGACCTCGATGTCCAGGGAGACCTGGCGGGGCGGCACCTCAGTGGCGGAAACCTTCAATCCGGCGCTCCTTCTGTCAGTCGCGCAGTCGCACGGCGTGGCATCACCACCCGCAGATCCTCGACATCACGCGTCACGTTCCAAGACTTTACCGTGTCCCGTTGTCCCACTGTTCCATCCAGGCATCGAGCTCTTCGTCAACGGTCCTGAGTGTGCCCGCGCCGAACAGCCGCGTGAAGTGGGATACGTCCAGCCACGAGTGTTGCGGCCTGCGCGCGGCTCGGCCGTGCGAAAAACGCTCGAACGTCTCGGGCACGATCAGATCTGGCGGCAACCGCAGCCTCCGGGCGATCTTGTGCGCCAGATCGAACGGAGTCGTCCAGTCACCAGCCGCGACGTGGACGATTCCGCCGTACCGCGCCTCGCTGAGCTGCCACAGTGCGTCGGCCGCATCGTCGAGAAAAACGGGCGTGATCCGCTGGTCGGTTACGCCCTGAAGCGTCTGACCAAGTTGCAACCGCGCCACGATCGTGCGGGCCAGGTCTCGCTTGGGGTGCGCGCGGCCCGTGAAGGGCATCTCGATGCGCGCGACGCACGCGGCATCGTCGGCGGCCACTACCGCCTGCTCGCCACGCAGCTTGGTTTCGGCGTACCAGCACACTGCGCGGGGCGGGTCGTGCTCGGTGTACGGCGCCTCGGCATGTGTTCCGTCAAAGACGTAGTCGGTCGAGACGTGGACCAGGTGTTTGCCAAGCCGCCGACACTCCTCGGCGAGGCGGCCGGCGAACTCGACGTTCAGTTGGTAGACCTTGCCGTCGATGTCGTCCTTGTCCGCTTCAGCGCCGTCGACGTCGGCCCAGGCCACCACGTTCACCACCCGGTCGGCGGCGGCGCCTTCGAGGAACGCTCGCAGTGCCCGCGCATCGAGCACGTCTAGCTCGGCGTGGGACGGCGCGGCGATCTCGGCGCGGCCTGCCCAGCGCTCGACCAGGCAGCTGCCCACCAGCCCGGACCCGCCGAGAACCACCACT
>JAFAWJ010000076.1 GCA_019242065.1 Chloroflexota bacterium | reverse complement strand
GACGTTTCGACGCTGCGCGA
Source organism: Chloroflexota bacterium (assembly GCA_019242065.1). The sequence goes on along the minus strand of JAFAWJ010000076.1, from coordinate 3,813 downwards.
GCCATATCGGCAAGAGGGCAAAAAGACGATGGGCCTGGAGTTGGCGGAGCAGGGTGGCTGGGGCGCCGACTGCCTGCCGGACGTGGTCGTCTACCCGACGGGCGGCGGCACAGGGATCGTCGGCATGCGCAAGGCCTTTGACGAGCTGGAGGCGCTGGGCTGGATCGGGTCGAAGCGACCCCGGATGGTGGTGGTCCAGTCCGAGGGCTGCGCGCCGATCGTGCGCGCGTTCGAGCGGGGCGAGCGCTTTGCCGAGCCGTGGGACAACGCGCAGACGATCGCGGCGGGGCTGCGGGTGCCCGCGGCGATCGGCGACTACTTGATCCTGGACGCGGTGCGCGACACGGACGGGACGGCCATCGCCGTCAGCGAAGAGGCGATCCGCAAGGCGCAGCTCGAGATGGGGCGTGTGGCAGGGGTGTACGCCGCTCCCGAGGCGGCCGCGACGTGGGCGGCGACGGCCGAGCTGCGGCGCAGCGGCTTTCTGAACGGCGACGAGCGGATCGTGCTGTTCTGCACCGGGATGGGCCTCAAGTACCCGCCGCCGTTCTAGAGCGGCTCGAGGCCGAAGGCGGCGTGCTGGCGGATGACCTCGTAGCCGACCAGCGTGCAGGCCATCGCCACGTTCAGCGAATTGGCCATGCCGTACACGGGCACTTCGACGCACACGTCCGCGGCCTGCAGGGCGGCGGCGGCCACGCCCGCGCGCTCGTGGCCGAAGATCAGCGCCAGCGGCGGCCGGTAGATGCCTGGGCGCGTGTACGGCACGCTGGTGTGCGCCTGCTCGACGGCAACCACCTGGTACCCGTTGGCCCGCAGGCGCTCGACGACTTCGACGGCCGAGGCGGCATATTCCCACGGCACGTAGGGCAGCGCCATAACAGACGTCTTGGCGATCTCGCGCTCGGCACGCTCCTGGACGTGCCGAGAGCGTGGATCGTGGCCCGGCCGCGGGTCGGGCGGGTAGCCAGTGATGCCGCAGAGATACAGGCGCTCCACCCGCAGCGCGTCACACACGCGGAAGATAAGGCCGACGTTGGCCAGGCTCCGCACGTCGTCGAGCACGACGCTGATCGGCGCTCGGCGCAAACCATCGAAAGCCGGGGCATCTGGCTTGCGAGCAATCAGCTCGCCCGTGGTGAGCGCCGGCCATTCAGGTGAAGGCGGCAGCGGCAGATCAGGACGCACGGCCTCCAGGACCGAGGAGGAGTGGTCAGTTGCCCATGACCAGCCCACCGTCCACGATGACGGCCTGGCCGGTCATGTAATCCGAGTCACGGCTGGCGAGGAAACTGATCACGCCGGCCACGTCCTCCGGCTGTTCAGGCCGGCCCATCGGGATGACCGACGTGCGCCGCTTCCAGGCTTCGCCGATCTGGAGGCCTTCGATCTCGGCCCAGTCGGCGTCGATCCTGGTCCACATCTGGGTATCGACCGCGCCAGGGCAGACGCAGTTCGACGTGATTTTGTCGGGCGCAAGGACGTTGGCGGCGGTCCGCGTGACGCTCACGACGCCAGCTTTGCTCGCCCCGTAGTGGACCATGTAGTTCTGGCCGCCCCGAAAGGCGGCGATCGAGGCGGTCTGGATCAGCTTGCCGCGTAGCTCCGAGCCGGGCATGGGCGACTGCTGGCGCATGCGCCGCGCGACCGCCTGCAGCACGAAGAACACCGCCCGCAGGTTGACGCCTAGCATGCGATCCCAGTCGTCTTCGGTGATGTCCCACAGCGGTTTGGCCCAGGCCACCCCGGCGTTGTTGAAGAGCACGTCCAACCGGCCCCAGCGCTGGTAGGCGGTGTCGACCATGCGCTGGATGTCCGCCGCGCGCGTCACGTCCACCTGCACCCAGCCGTGTCCCAGCTCCTCGGCGAGGGCCTTGACGGCCTCGGCATTGAGGTCGGCCAGCAGCAGCTGGGCGCCTTCACTCGCCAGGCGTCGGGCGGTGGCAGCGCCGATGCCACCCGCGGCACCTGTAATTAGAATGTGCCGGCCGTCGAGTCGATCAGTCATTGGAGACAAGGGCATCGTACAGGCGCCGCTGGCGGTCGGCGGCGGCACGGTAGCGCCGGGTATGGTCGGGCACCGGATCGAAGCGCTCCGTTGTCGAGGGTTGATTGTTAGCGGGGGCGGCGCCGATGGCCTCCAATGCCAGGATCGCGGCGCCGCGGCTGGACGCCTCGGCCCCCGCCGACGCCAGGATCGGCCGACCCAGTGCGTCGGCCATGATCTGCATCCACGTCTTTGAATGCAGCAGCGCGCCGCCGGTGGCGATGACCTCTCCGGCGCTGGGTAGCGCTTGTTGCAGGAGTCCGTCGATGGTCGCGAAGCGGAGCGCGACTGCCTCGAGACACGCGCGCAGGATCATCTCTGGCGACGTGCCGAGACGCAGGCCGACGACGGCGCCGCGCGCGTCGTCGGCCCAGCCAGGGTTGCGCTCACCGCCCCACAGGGGCAGCACCGTCAAGCCGTGGCTGTCGGGCTCGATGTCGCCAACCTCTGCCTCGGCCTGGTGCACGTCGGCAAACCGCAGCGTGTGGCCCAGCCAGTCCATCAGGCTGCCGCCGTCGTTGAGGGCGCCACCCATCACGACCCGCTGCTCGTCGACGCGGTAGCACCACAGACCCCAGGGAATAGAAAAGTCGGCCGGTGGCGACCAGACCGCTCGCTCGGCACCTGAGGTACCGATCATCAGCGCGAAGTATTCGGGACTGGCGCACCCCGCACCGATATTGCTGCACGCTCCGTCGCCGACGGCCGGGAGCCATAGTACGCTTTTCAGAGCGGGCCAGCGGGACGCCGTAGAGCCCTCGTTGAGCGCCGCGAGCGAACCTAATTTCTCGGGCTCGAGATCGAGGAACTCCAGGAGCGGCGCGTACCACTCACCGGTGTGGACGTCGAGCAGTCCGGTTCCGGACGCCATCGAACGACTGACGGTCTTGGCACCCGTCAAACGTTCTTGAACGAACTCGCCGAAGGAGATCCAGCGTGCCACGCGCTTGAATACATCGGGCAGCGTTCGACGCAGCCAGCGCAGGCGGGCTGGCCAGTACGTCCAGTGCAGAACGCAGCCCGTACGCGCGTGGACCTCACGTTCGTCCAACTGGTCGTGCAAAGCGGCCATCTCGCCGCGCGCGCGGCTGTCGAGCCATAGATACAGAGGTGTCACAGGCGCGCCGCTGGCGTCGACGCCGAGCAAGCTGTGCCAGAAAGTCGACGCGCCGACGGCGAGCACTGGCTGTCGCAACGCACGCTGCGTCTGGTCGACGACCGCGCACAGGTTGTCGAGCAGGGCTGACGCGTCGAGCTCGGCGCCGCCGTCGGCGGTCAAATGCGGTGCGTAGGTGATCTGCGCCACGTGGTCGCCGGCGGGCTGGGCCTCGACGTCGTACAGGCTGGCGCGGCAAGAGGAAGTCCCGACGTCGAGGGCGAGAACGACACCCTCAGATGAAGCAGCCAACACGCGTACCGTATCAGCCAGCTACAGTTGGAGGGTGCCGCAGCCTGCACCGCATGGAGGCTGGCGCTCGCCTGTTCGCGCGGCCGACATCGCCAGCAGCCAGGTCCCACTCTCTGCTCCCGACGTCGTCGGTCGCGACGTGTACTGGCTCGAAGGCAAGCCGCTCGAAGGCGGACGCGTCGTGGTGGTGCGCCTCGGCGACGATGGCCGACGCCAGGAGCTGACACCCGCGCCGTACTACGTTCGCACACGCGTCCACGAGTACGGCGGGGGTGCGTACCTGGTCGCGGGCAGAAATCCAGCCGTCTTCTTTTCGAATTTCGCCGACCAGCGCCTGTACCGGCAGGACCCTGGGCAC
>JAFAWJ010000066.1 GCA_019242065.1 Chloroflexota bacterium | reverse complement strand
GGAGCTCCGGTAGAGGTGCGTCGAGAGCGCACGCGCGCACCCTAACCTCGTACCAGCCAGGACCATGGCATCACGCCGTGCCTCGAAGTCAGACATCGCCGAGTCCATCGGTGGGCTACCCGCCAGACTGCTCCGGATCGCTTCCGCGAGCCCCTCTGCGTCGCGGAACGCATCAGTAATGCCCTGCGCCGGCAACGGATCGCGGTGATACCCGGCATTACCCACCTCGAGTGGTGGCTTCCACGCTTACGATTCTGCCATTGCTGCGTCCTCCATCCGTGGCGCGGGGTTCCGGCGTCAGTCGCGCCAAAGGCGTGTATGACGCTGCTGGCGTCGACGGCCTCGGATCCGTGTGATGTTGGCAACGCTCAGGCGACCACGAGCATCCATAACGGCGGCTGATGGCGTGGGCATCGCGCCCGCTGAGCATCTTGCAGGGCTCAGGCGGGCTGCCAGCGCCAGGGGAAGCACGCGCTGGGCGCCCGCGCCGCGTCGTCCACCAGGCGGTTGAGGACGCCGGGGTTGCTCGGTAGCTGGAAATGGTTGACGCCGGGGTTGTTCGTCAGGCTGAAGTGGTAGCACGGCATCGCCTGCCAGACCAGCACCGCGGTGTTGGTGATGTCCTCCTGGTTGATGTCCCCTTGCGCCAGAAGCACCTGCGCGTCCGAGACCACCTGGCCCACGGTGAAGTTGGGCAGGATGGCGCCGATCTGCGTCGGGATGCCGGAGCCCTTCTCGGCGTAGACGTCGACGTACGGGAAGTGGGCCGGGTCGGTGAACTTCACGAAACCAATGTAGTAGTCGGCGATCGGGCGGACGAAGTCGAGCCGGGCGTCGGCCAGTAGCTGGGGGTAGTCGGCCGGCGTGTACTGACGGTTGGTGGTCGAGTTGATGAGCACGACCTCGCGATGGTCGAAGACGCGCGGATCGGCCGCGCTCATGTAGGTCGAGGGGTTGAGGAGCAGCATGTGCGCGCTGGCGCGCGCCTCGGTGGGGTCCGTCGGCAGCGAGAAGTCGGTGATGGTCAGGCCGCTGAAAATGAGCGAGTACAGTGAGCCCTGGCCCGGGAAGTTGCCGGCGATCGGCGTGAAGCCCTGAATGTACTTGTGCCGCCACTCGAGGGAGGTGTGCGTGAGCAGGTACTGAATGTACAGCGGACCGTTCGAGTGACCGACCAGGTGCACCGGGCGTTGGCCGTTCTGCGCGTAGGTCTCCTCGATGAGTCTCGTTGTCCGCTCCAGGAAATTGTCCATGTCGGGCGTCAGGCGGGCGTCGTACCCGGCGACGCGAATGCTCAGGTTGCGCACGTAGCCGGCGGCTTCGAGCCGCTGGTACATCGTCTCGTAGAACGGGGCGCTTTCGGTGGTACCGTAGTCGGGGATGGTGACCGTGACGCCCGGTTGATCGGAGAAACGTTCGGGCATCGCTCGGAAGAAGTTGGGATCGTAGCGCAGCGTCAGCAGCCGATATTCGCAGGCCAGCGAGAACTGGCCGCTGGGACTCGGATTCTGGAAGAAATACTGGAAGCTGCCGGAGCGGGGGCAGTCAGGCGCGACGGTCTGGTTCGTGACATCCACACGCAGGCGCGTCAAGTGGTAGGCCGGGAACAGCACGATGGGCGCCGGACCCGAGCCGCCGCCCACCGCCTGGGCTGTCGTTGCCGGCTGGGCAAGTGGGGCCGTTTCCGCCGTAGCTGCCGAGGGCAGCAGCACCAGGGCGAGCGCGGCCGCCGCGAGCAGGCGCAAGGCGTTTCTCCGCCCGCGGTCGATGAACCTCGTCATCGGTCGTTCCTCCACGATTTCGATACGCAGGTGGCCAGCATACGCCACCCTTCGTGATGGGAAGTTCCGCGGGCTGCTGCATGGTTCCTCACCAGGAGCTGCCCCGGCGGTCGAGCGCGGGCGCGACTTCGTGGAGCGAGCTCGTCCTGGTCAGTGACGCGATCGCAGACTGGGAGGCAAAGTGTCCGGCGCAACCCCCTCCACGTCGACGCCAAGACCGCAGAGTCCGTTGCGCTGCTGTTCTGCTTCCGCGGCCGTCCGGCACCACCACGCTATCTGAACACGACGTTGATTCTGGTGCTCTGCAATAAAGCCGGTGTGCCACGCGAAGACGCGCGTGGACGCATCACCAGCCACCGGGCTCGCACGACCATCGCCACGCAGCTCTACAACGCCAACTGGTCTCACCAACGACAGACACGGAGGGTGACTCGTGCAGCTAGCGTCGCCAAACGTGTTTCTCCGCTGACTGCGTCATGGCGGAAGTGTGGTGAGTTGGCCAGCCAGCTCCAATGCTGCACAGACATAGTTTGCCGGTGCCCGCTTTGCTGAGCGCCTGATGGTCGCAACCATGAACCTTCGCCAGTCGAGCCGAGCTGGAATCATCTGAGGACCCTACCCGCGACACGGGCGCTGGTGTTTTCCAGCCGCAGCTGCAACGGGTCAGCCTGGGCCACTCGCTCGGTGCCATCTCGACAGTTTTTCTGGTCGGTCAGGTTCTTTGGGGACGTTGAGGAGAGGCAGCCTGCATGTTGACGCGCTCGCCGCTGGGGCACACAGCCACGGTGTGGCGCGACCAGATGCCATCGAACACCAGGTTAACAATGCGGAGGCTGGTGGCGGTGGGAGTACGGCCGACCATCTGGTCCGCCGCGCTGTGCGCCAGAATCGGATCTACCAACACGCCGACTGCCAGCTCCGGGTCGATTTCAGCACGGATCTCACCCGTCGCAAGACCGCGATGAATAACCGCCAGCATTGAGGCGCGACGGGGCGCAACAACCTCCTCAAAATAGCGTATGTGCAACTCCGGAAAGAGTCTCGCCTCGGCGTTCAAAGCCCGCAGCATCTAGCTCGTAGGCTAGGCGACTCGCCCATCTGTTCGCCACCAGGCGGCGATCGCATCGGCGGCGAACGCTGGCGTGTCGCCGGAGGAGCCGAGATAGATCAGCCCCCGATTGTTGGTCAGGTCGTACACGCCATACGGCACGGCTCGCCCGAGCGCGTCGCCAGGAAAGTCGTGCACGTTGACAGCTGGCGGCTCAAGCACCCACGCTTGACCGGCGTTCTTGAAGTCACCCACGAGCTCTTTTTTCTTGGTGTCGATACTCAGGATCGGGCGGTGTGCTTGGATGAACGTGGCACGCTGGACAGCGACGTACTCGAACTGCTGGTCGCGGTTGGGGCGGTTCGACGCGGCCTCGAGCTTCTTCGCATTGACGCGCAACGAGTAGCCCAGGTCCTTGAGCAAGCGGCTCATCGTCGGCGGACTCACCGGCTGGCCGATCGGCGTCAGTCGGTGACACAGGTTCCGCAAGCTGCTGCGCAGCCAGATCTGACCCGTCATCGGGTCGCCTGCCGTTTCGGGCTCGATGAGCTTCTGAACGCTGTCGATCAGGGTCAGGTCTTTTTTTCGTCGGTGGGCGGCCGCCACCCAGCAGGCGCACCCGATCCACTGGGCGGTCTAGCAGAGAACCAGCCAACTCCACACGCCCCCGACGAATGGTCTTTTCATCCACTCCAGTGATCTCAATCAGCAGTCGATCGGCTCCCCCAGCCCAATCGCTCGGACTCCACCGAGAGGTACCAGCGCCGCTGCTGCTCGTCCAGCCGACTCAGCAACAGGTTCATCTGCCGGTGGTACTCGCGGCTCGCGCGAGCCTCACCCCGCCGCATGGGCCGCACCCGCATTCGTGGACCGCCTCAGCCGGCCGGCCTGCCTTCACCGTCTGCATGATGCCTGCACTCTACGCCACCACCTGGCTTGACCGGAAGGGGCCTATCCCGGAACTTGTTTCGTTACAGCCCCTAAGTATTGGCGGGAAAGTTCGTGCAGAGCAGGGCTTTGGGCTGCAGTGTTGCTGCATCTCGCCAAGCGATCACTGCGGCCAACGCGAACATACCAGCGCATACTTAGTGCGAGCTAGTGCGAGCTAGTGCGAGCTAGTGCGAGCTCGTG
>JAFAWJ010001167.1 GCA_019242065.1 Chloroflexota bacterium | reverse complement strand
TGGTCGGCGGCACGGGCGTGTTGGTGGGTGGCACCGGCGTGTTGGTCGGTGGTACGGGTGTATTCGTCGGCGGCACCGGCGTGTTGGTCGGCGGAACGGGCGTGTCAGTTGGCGGAACGGGCGTGTTCGTCGGCGGCACCGGCGTATCGGTGGGGGGTACCGGCGTATTTGTCGGCACGACGACTGGCGGCGTGTTGGTGGGCGGAACGGGTGTGTTCGTCGGCACGACGACTGGCGGCGTGGGGGTGGGCGGCACAGCGGTGGGTGTGTTGACCACCCCTGCATCGGTCGGCGTCGGCACAGCCGTGGGCACGTCGGTGTCGGCGGGAGCGGGCGTGGCGCTGGCCTGGGGCGTGGGGGGATCGGGGTCGACCGTCGCGTCGGGTTCTGGCGCGTCCGTGGGCACCGGGGTATCGGCCACTGCCAGAACCACCGTCGGCGTCGCGGACGGCCTGAATGGCAGCGGGGTGGAGGTCGGTTGACCGGGGGTCGGACCGTCTGTCGGGGCGACATCGTCAGTTGGGACGTCGGTGGGCACGTCGGTCGGGACACTGGTGGGCGTCGCCGAGGGTACGCTGGTGGCGCTCGGCAGGGCGGTCGGCACTAATGTCGAGGTAGCGGTCGGCAACGGTGTCGGCGTCGGAGGCGGCGGCGCCGCGCCCGCGGCGATATCCAGGCTGGTGACCAGCGGTTGCGAGCCGATGGGCGAGGCAGCGGTGAACCAGGCAGATGGTCCACCCAACAGTCCGCTCTGGACCGGGGCGCCCGTCGCCTGCAGATGGACCGAGTCTGGCTGGACGTCACCGGCCACGTTCATCTGGACCGTTGCCAGCCAGATGGGCTGGAGCGGGTCAGGGGGAACCACCTGCCAGTTGATGTCCCGTTGTCCGTTGGGATTGAGCGTCACCGCGTCGCTCAGGTGGTAGCTCACGGTGTACGTGTGCTCAGACGGACTCTCGACGGGCGGAAAAAACCACTCCACCGTGTACTGGCCAGGATCATCCCAGCTCGTCGCGTAGCGCGGCTGTGGGGTGGTCGGGTCCGTCACGAACGCTACGTCCCCCTCGGAGACCTTGAGGTTCGTCAGGCTGTCGGCGAGCGCGCCAATCGTGGTGATCACGTGGTCGTGGCTCCCGGCGGTGAACAGCACGCGATGAGTTTCGACGACGTCCACGGAATTGTCCGGGTTGAGCGTCGCGCTGACGTTGAGCCCGTCCCAGGACTGGCTGGGTACGTCGCCAAGGCCAGCCGCCTGGCGACGCGCGGCGTACTCGACGGGCCAGTTGGCACATGTCACGTTGGTGCGACCCAATGTCCCGACCTGACCCGCCGGCATCGGCGCGCCTGGGCCCGGCTGCACGGTTTCGCGGAAGTCGCCGATGCTAGTGCCGTCGGTGCACGACAGGACCAGCTCGTGGGTCGCCTGCGTCTGGCCAGGCGTCCAGGGGAGCCAGAAATCCTGGTCCACCACGAGCATCGCCGCACGCGTCGGCTGGAGCTCGAGCGCGCCCGCGCCGGCCGGCATCGCCAGCGCAGCCGGCGCGGCCGCGCCACTGACGACTACCAGCGGCAACAACAGCAAGCACAGCACGCCGAACGCCGTGGCGCGCGCTCGCCAGGCGTCTCCACCGGTCTCGTCCAGCGTGTGTCGGCTCTGCAGCACGGCGACGCCCAGGACGGCCACCACGGCCGCCAGGAGGATGGCCAGCGCGGCCGTGCCAATCCACTCATAGCCCGTTGAACGGACCAGCGCGGCGGCAATCGGCACGCCGAGGATCCAGTACGCGAGTACCAGCAGGACCACGTCGATCAGTGCGCCCACGATGCGACCGAAGGCGGTCTCGCGCCGAGCCTGGGAGCTTTCGTCGTTGGCGGCGTGTGTCCCGAGTAGACCGCGATCCAGTCGACCTCCGAGCGCCGGACGACTGAGGTCGTTCAGCCGACTCCGCATGCCGACCAGCAACAGCAACAGGGCAATGCCGAGCACCCAGGCGACCGCGCCGCTGGCAATCGTCGGGACGTTGCCCGCGAGCTGGCCGTCCAGCAGGGGCAGCGACAGCAGGATGGGCGCGCCAAGCAGCAGTCCCAGCAGCACGCCGGGCGCGCCGGCCAGGAGGTGCATGCGCACGATCAGCACCGCCCAGACGAGCGCGGCAATGGCCGTCACGATCGTCGCCGCGACCACGCCAGGAACGACCAGCCGCAGCTCCTCGGTCAGCGGCGTGCGCAGCAGGGCATACGCGAGCAAGAGGTAGAGCAGATCCAGGACGCACCCGACCACCAGCGCCAGGCGGCGCCGATTGGCGTCCGCGGCCGCGACGCTTGCATCCTCGCGTGATTCCAGCATCAGACGGCCGAGTCCATCGGCCGCGACGCCCCCGACTACTCGCGCGGTCTGGCCGCGACGCACCACGATGACGGCAATCAGCGCAGCCGCCACCAGCAGCCGCAGCCCATTGAGCAGTCCGGCGGCACTCGCCAACCCCAGGGCGTCCGCGGACAGCATCGAGGTGAACGCCCAGGCCAGCGCCAGGACTATCGCGGCCGCTTTGAAGCCCGCGCTACGCGAGATGGCGACGACGATGACGAGCGCGGCGATGATCGCCACTGCAAGCAGCGCCAGGTTCAGGACCCGCACGACGGTTGGGTCGGCAAAACTGCTGAGCAGCCCGACCAGTGGCGTGCCGACGAGTCGGTACAGCCCGAACACGTACAGCAGGTTCACCACACCCTCAACCGAGCCAACCACTGCCCGCCGCAGACCAGTCAGGCGTGGCCGCACTCTGGCGGGTCCGGCGCTGATGCGTTCGATCGCGTCGACCAGTTGATTGCCAGCACGCACGAACAGGCCGACCACGTGCCAGCGGATGCCCAGCAGGAGCACGCTGAGTCCAATTGCCAACGCTAGCTGGAAGGGCCAGGCCAATGGAATGGTGCCGCCGATCAGTGCACCGCTCGGTAGCATCAGCAGCAGCAGCGGGCCCAGCACCAGCAGCGCGAGGGCACCGGCGACGTTCGGCGCGGCATCCGCCAAGCTCTGCTTGGTTTCCAGCGACATGCCACGGGTCTGGTCCGCCGCTTCACTCAGCGCGCGTCCAAACTCGGCAACGCTCGGGAAGCGATTGGCGGGATGCTTGGCCAGTCCGCGAAGCAGGATCTCTTCGATGACCGATGGGAGGCCAGGATTGAACTCGCGAGGGCGGGGCGGAGCGTCGTTGATGTGCCGCCGCATGACCTGGTCCGCGTCCGAGCCCATGAACGGCACCCTGCCCGTCAGCAGCTCGTAGGCCATGACCGCGAGGGAGTACTGGTCACTGCTGCCGTCGACGGCGTCACCCCGACACTGCTCGGGCGACATGTACGCGGGGGTACCTGCCACGCGCCGCTTGCCAGACATCGTGGCCGGCTCGATCACTTCGGCGATTCCGGTATCGGCCAGCAGCGGCCAATCGGCACGCCCGAGCAGGACATTCGCGGGCTTGACATCCAGGTGGACGACGTTGGCGTCGTGCGCCGCCTGCAGCGCGTCGGCAACGCCGCGCACCATCCGCGCCGCGGTCACCAGGTCGAGCGTGCCGCCGACGGCCGTGAGCCGGTCACGTAAGGTGCCGCCGCGCACCAGGCGCATCGCGATGTACACGATGTCGCCTTCCTCGCCGAAGTAATGGACCGTCAGCAGGTTGGGATGGAACAGGCGCGAGAGTAAACGCGCTTCCTGGTGGAAACGCTCGCGCAGCTCCAGGTTGACGGCCATCTCGGGTGCCAGGACTTTGAGGGCGACGTCGGTCTCCAGTGACCGCGAGTAGGCACGGTACACGGTGGCCATGCCGCCGCGGCCCAGGACTTCGCGGACCAGGTACTCGCCGTCGCGCAGCGTGCGGCCGATGAGCGATGCCCGCGTGGTCATGCGCCCTGCACCCGCACGGTGGGATCGTCGTCACGATGGGCGACGAGCGTGGCCTGGTCGTCACGAGGGGCAAGGAGCGTCGCCTCGGCGTCGGGTGGACGGCCGGTCATCTGGGTGGCATCTGCCACCTGGCCGGCAACCAGCGTCGGGACTTCGGCGGCCGGCTGGACCGACAGGGGCGCGATCAGCGTCGCGGCGTCGGTCGCCGACGGGATCGGGCCACTGCTCATGACGGAGATCGAAGTGCGCGTCGGCTCGGCCGTGAGCGCCGCCGCGGTGGTGGGAATGGCCGCGTCGATGGCGCGCAGCGTCACCGTCTGCACCATGGGCCGCGCGGTCTGATACACCCAGACCAGCGTCACCAGGACCGCCGCGAGGGCGGCGGCGGCGATGCCCGACTCGATCGAGACTGACGATCCGTCGGCCCCCAGGATGACCGCGATCGGATGCCGCAGGATGGCCTGGGTGGTCACCAGCGCCAGGCCGAACATCAGCAGGCGAGCCAGCAACGCGGTCTGGCTGACGCTCGCCGAACCCAGACTCTGACCCAGCGCGCTGGCCAGCGGCCGGCTCAGCTGAAACAGCAGTGCAATCACCGCGCACGAGTCGACGACGGCGACGACGAGCCATACGAGCGTCATCACGGCGCCGGGCGCCGGCCCGAAGACGAGTGGCAATACGAACATGCCGATCACGGCGCAGATGGCGGCCAGCACCACGATCACCACGATGGAGTTCCAGGTTGCTCGGTCGTTCATCTACGCCTCCGCCAGCAGCATCAAACGCGTGCCGAGAATACGCGCCATGTGCAGGGTGTCAAGATCAACTGCTACACAAAACGTGGAGTACGTCGCGTTTCGTGGATCGCCGCTTTGTAGAGTGAAGTGACATGTCTGCCGCGGCGCCGCGCGATGCAACCGCCTTTGAGGTCCGCGAGGCCCTGAGCGAGCGGGGCTGCGCGGTGTGTCGACTGGCGCTACGCTCGGTCGGCCGGCTGCTGAGGTCGGTCGCCTACGAGCAGGTCAACGACATCAGCTTGCGCTCGGCGCTGCGCACGCGCGGGGGGTTCTGCAACGCGCACGCGCACGCGTGGCTGCGCGAGGCGCACAGTGTGCTGGGCACCGCGCTCATCTATAAGGATGTGCTCGAAGCCGCGCTGCGCGAGCTGGAGGCACCAACTTCCCCGAACGCTTCGCGCGGCGGGCTGCTGCGGGCTCTACTCGGATCCGGCGGCTCGGCCTCTAGCGGCTCGGCGACTGGCGGCTCGGCGGCTGGCGGCTCGGCGACTCGCGGCTCCGCGGCTGGCGGCTCCGCGGCTGGAGGCCCGAGGTTCGGCGGCTGGAGGCTCGGCCGGTCGGCGTTCAGCGGCTCGAGCGATGACGGGCCGCCGTGTCCTGCGTGTCGGGCGCAAGACGAGGCGGAGGCGCGCTATGTCGAGGCGCTCCTGGCGCTCCTCGCCGCGGACCCCGCGGTCGGCGTCGCCTTTGACGCCTCGGATGGCCTGTGCCGACGCCACACGCAGGCAGCGCTCCGCTCGGGACACGCGGCCGCGGCGCACATCGTGCGGCGCACGCGCGAAGCGTTGGCCACTCTGCTGGAGGAGCTCGACGAAGTGATCCGCAAAGAGGACTATCGCTTTCGGCACGAGCCGCGCACCGACGGCGAACGGACCGCCCCGGCGCGCGCCATCAACTGGGCCGCTGGCGCCGACGGACTCACCTCGTAGCTGACTCCCTTTCCACAGCCAGGTCTCAGCTTCTCACCGTACAGTTGAAGATTGACTGGATCGTGTGATGCGTCAATCACTGTCTCTCGGCCGCATCTTCGGCATCGACGTCCGCGTGCACGCCACCTGGCT
>JAFAWJ010001001.1 GCA_019242065.1 Chloroflexota bacterium | reverse complement strand
GAGGCGGAAGATAAGGTATGGCGAGAGTGCAGGCTGAGTCGGGCTCGTTTGTGTACGCCAACCCGCGCGCGATCCACTGGGGCGCGGGCACGCTGGAGACGCACCTCGAGCAGGAGTTGTCCCGGCATCACAGCGGCCGAGCGTTCGTCGTCACCACCCGAAGCGTGGCCAGCCACCCGGCCCTGGCCGGACGGTTGCGTCAGATGCTCGGTTCGCGCGGCGTGGGTGAGTTCGCCGGCATCAGCCAGCACGCGCCTGCGCAAACGGTCGCGGCGGCCGTGGATGCCGCCCGTGCCGCGCGCCCGGACGTTTTGATCTCGTTCGGCGGCGGCAGTCCAATCGATGCTGCCAAGTCAGTCGGATTCGCGCTGGCGACTGGCCTGGACCTGCGTGACCCCGACGCCGCCGACCGGGCCCGCGGTCTTCACCCGCCGGCCGACACCCTTCTGCCGCACCTCGCTCTTCCGACGACGCTGTCGGCCGCCGAGCTGTCAGGGCTGGCCGGCTTCACCACGCAGACCGAGCGCGAGAAGGTCGGCCTGCGCGCCGAAGGACTGACCCCGACCGCGGTCATCTTCGACGCCGAGCTATCGCTGCACACGCCGATGGACCTGTGGCTGTCGACGGGTATCCGTGCCGTCGACCACGCCGTCGAGACCTTGCTGGCCGCTGGCAGCCATCCGTTGCCGGACACGCTGGCGCTGGACGCGCTGCGTCGACTGCACCACGGCTTGCTGGCCACGCGTGCCGATCCTGGCGACCTGGCCGCTCGGACCGAGAGTCAGCTGGGCGCCTGGTTCTCGTTCACGCTGCCGGGGCCAGCCGCTGGCGGACTGAGCCACACGCTTGGCAAGCGGATCGGCTCGCGGCACGACATCCCGCATGGCGTCAGCTCGTGCCTGCTTCTGCCGCACGTGATGCGCTACCTGGCCGAACGCAATCCGGTGCCGCTGTCGCGTGCGGCAGCCGCGCTGGGGGTCGACGCGGCGGAGATGCCACCGGAGCTGGCCGCCACACGCGCGGCGGACGCCGTCGCCAATCTCATCCGAGCCCTCGGGCTACCCGAGCATCTGGCCGCGTACGGGCTTACGCAAGCCGACCTGGAAGCCGCCGCGCGCCCCGTGGCCAGTGACATCTACCCGTTCGACGACCTGGTCGCGATCTACCGCGCCGCTCTGTAGCGATGAACATAGTCGTGGCGACGTCTCGGGCCGCCCTGAAGCGATGAACATAGTCGCGGCGACGTCTCGGGCCGCGCTACAGCGATGAACATGGTCGTGGCGACGTCTCGGGCCGCCGGGTAGCGATCCGATGTTCGTGGCCGCCTGGAGCTGGACGGTGCCGCTGGTCGGGGCGGCGCTCGTGTTCGTCGCCGTTCTGCTGACGACGCCGCCAGGCTTCGGGGCGATCGCCGACGTGATCTTCATGGCGGGCCGAGGCCCAACCGCCGACGCCGCCGCCTACGCCCTGGGCGCGGCCGCGAGCCTGTCGTTGCTCACATTGATCGTCCTGGCAGTGGCGTGCGGCACAGTCGACCTGGCGCTCAGAAAATTCGCCGGGCCGCGGCCGTAACTTGGTACAGTCCCGCGTCCATGTCTACAGCAACTTCAACTTCCACGCTTGAAACGACGCTGGGCCCGCTGTCGGCCGCCCAGCGCAGCAACATCATGCAGTTCGCCCCATCCCTGTCGCCGGAGGCCAAACAGGTCTTCCGCCGCCTGCTGATCGTCCGCCAATCGCGAGGCCTCACCCCCGAGTCGATCGCACGCGCCGCCGCGCAGGCCCAGGCCCACTTCGAATAGGACTGGCCTGCTGGAGCGGGCAACGCCTAGTTGCCCGTCTCCTCGTCATCCGACAGCTTCAAGAACGCCTGCAGCGCCGCCGGCTCGATCTGCAGGAACGTCTCGATCCCACCGAAGAACAGTCGCACAAACTTGAGCAGGTACGCCAGCCGCTCCGCCTCACCCCCGAGCTCGTGGTCGCCTGACGACTGCGCCACCAGCTGCGCCTCGGCCGCGGCCTCGTTCAGTCCTGAAATCACCGGGTCGAACTCGCGCTCCTTGCGCACGCGCACCGCCCGACGGAACCACGTCCACGGCTCGGGCTCGGCCAGATAGTGCTGCCGCCGATCGGCGGGCAGATACATACGGCGAGCTAATCCCCAGCCCAGGATCGCGTTGAGCTGAACTGAGGCCGAGGCGCGGCTGATGTCGAGTCGTTCGCAGACTTCCTCGGCGGTCATGGGCCGACCCATCAGCAGCAGCAACCCATGGATGCGCCCCAGCAGCGGCGAGACGCCCCAGGCGTTGGCGAGCAGACCCCATTCGTTGATGAAGCGATCTTCGATCTCGCGCCGCATGTCTCCGCGCGGTTTTTCAGTCATTCCCGAACGAACTAATTCTACCTGACTGCATCCGCTGACACGAGTCTGTTACAGACCGTGCAGGTGTGTTACCCCGCGTTGTCCAGCTTCCGACACGGACCTCCGCGCGACGCCGTCCTCGGCTAGACTCAACCTCGTGGCCACCGACTCAGAGCCGACCCCCGGCGCCCTCGCGCCCCGCCCCACCACCGCCCTCGCACCCGAAGCCTCGCGTCAGCTCACTGGTGGCGCCGGTTTGTTCGACCACTCCGATCGCGATGCTGTCGGGCCACAGACGGGTGCCATCGTCGGCATCGTGGGTCTGGTCGCGACCGCGGTGATCGCCGTGGTGCTGGTGGTCATGAATCCGGCCTTCGGGGCGGGCACGGCGGGCGGCACCGCCAATCAGCTCGGCGCGGCCACCGCGGGCGGCGGGGCGCCGGTCGTCGAACCGGGCAGCCTGGCGGCCCAGGGTCAGATGATCATCGCCAGCGAGCCGTGCGTCGGGTGTCACACGATCCCTGGCATACCTGGTGCAACTGGGACGGTGGGTCCCAACCTGGCTGGCGTGGCGAGTCGGACGAAAATTGCCGGCGGCGCGGTCGACAACAACGGGCCTGACGATCTGAAAAAGTGGATTTTGAACCCGCCAGCCGACAAGCCGGGCACGATTATGCCGAACCTCGGGCTGACGGACGATCAGGCAACGGCAATCGTTGCGTACCTCGAACTTCTGAAATAGACCTAAATTTCCGTGTAACGATTGCTCCGCACGGGGTCGCGGGGCGGTAGCCTGGCAATAGACCGGTCCGGTGCGCCCGCTGTTTGCTGCACCGGACGCCTTTGTGCGTGCGCCTGTATGGCGGCCCATAACACACCAGGACTGGAGCACGTTGTCAGTACCGGGAGCCCAACCGTCCCCATCCATCGAAGGTCCGGACGACCCGAAAGTGGTGGCACTCGTCAATAGCGTCGTCATCTCTCGGGATGCCAACGCGTTCGGCGAGCTGTATGACCTATTCATCGAGCGCGTCTACCGCTATCTGTACTTCCGCACCGGCAGCCATCCAGAAGCTGAGGATCTCACGGAGCAAGTATTCCTCAAGGCCTGGGAGGCGATCGGGCGCTATCGATGGCAGGGTCGGCCGTTCCTTGCGTGGCTGTACCGCCTCGCGCATAACGCTCATATCGACCATGTTCGCAGTCAAAAACCAACCACTTCCCTCAACAACGACGACCGGCCGCTGGAGCTGCCCAGCTCGGCGGCGGCGGTCGAGTTAACGCGTGCGCTGGATGCCGACTTGCTCACACGTGCCCTGGGCGAGCTGACGCCCGATCAACAGCAGGTCATTGTGATGAAGTTTCTCGACGGCCTCGACAACGAACAGATCGCACAGAGCATGGACAAACGCGAGGGGGCCATCCGCGCGCTGCAGATGCGCGCGCTCATGAGCTTGCGCCGGGTCCTCGAGCACCAGGGCGAACGCGGCCAGAACTGAGGTCTGCGGGTCGTGTCTGAGGACTCAGACTTCCCTCCACCAGAACCCGAGCCCACCCGGGCACTGATGCTGTCCGAGGCCCTCGATGCGTGCATCGAGGCCGAACGCGAAGTGCCTGGCTCCGCGGATCAGATCATCGCTGGCAAGGCGGCCTGGATGCGCGGCGAGCTCCGCCGCCTGCTTCGGCTGACCGGCTCGCTCGAGGCCGCGGCGAGCAGCGCCGCCATTTCCGAGGACTTCCGTGTAGCCGCCCGCGGCCGGCTGATGCGCCGCATCACGTCATCGGCCGAAGGCCCCGATTCACCGAGCGCCTGGTCTGCAGACAAGGCTGTCTCCGACAGAGTGACGACCGGTTCGATCGTGGTGGCCGCCCCGAGCGATGCGGCCGCGGAGTTGGAGCCAGTCTCGATCGCCCCGCCGCCACCGATCGCGTTGAGCGCCCCGCGCGGCCGCAGGCGCCGCGCACGCTGGCTGCGGCGCGCCGCCCTTGGCGCCATCCTCGCGGCGGTCCTAGCCGCCGCCCTCACTCTCAGCGCTTCGGCCAGCTCGCTGCCGGGCCAGCCGCTGTATTCAATCAAGCAAGCCACCGAGGACCTGGGTGTGCGCTTTGCACCCGACGGCCAGGCGCGCACGCGCATCCTGCTGTGGCAGACCAACATGCGCCTGGACGAGACCGCGCGCCTGCTGGACGAGGGCCGCACCGACCAGGTTGCGACGACAACGCGCCGCTTCGACGACGCGCTGGACCAGGTGACGGCGTCCTACCTGGTGACGCTCGATGCGTCGCCAACCCAGACCGAGGATCAGACGACGGCCCTGTTGGAGGCCACCCTGGGTCAGGAACAGGCGCAGATTCAGACGATGCTTGCCTCGGCGCCTGAGGCGGCCCAGGCGGAACTCCGCCAGGCGCTGGTTGCCACCGAGCGCGACCGGGCCCGAGTCGCCGGCCTGGAGCCGTCGACCATCGAGAACGCGCCCTCGGCCGGTGGCCATGCTCAGGCTGCCGAGATGCAGCGCGCCGGCGAGGTCGCCGCCAGTACCACCGACGCGACCTCCCCCCCGCCGCCGGTCGACCTCGTTGCCCCAGCCGTCGATCTCACGCCGATGGCCGA
>JAFAWJ010000869.1 GCA_019242065.1 Chloroflexota bacterium | reverse complement strand
CTGCGCACCGGCGCCGTCGACTGGCTGCGCGAGCTCGATCCAGACGACGCTCGACCCGTCGTCACCGCCAACCAGGACCTGCAGTGGTCACGCCGCGTGGGTCTGGCGTGGGACGCCAATGGCCGTATGGACCGCCAGGACCTGCCGTTCAAGGATCTCAGAGTCCGTCAGGCACTCAACCTGGCCGTCGACAAGCAGACCTTCCTGAAGGACTATCTCAAAGGCCAGGGCGTTTTGCTCGGCTACCCGTACCCGCCGACGGACTCGTACGCCAAATACTTCACACCGCTCGACCAGCTGCCGGACGACGCCAAGATGCTGTTCACCGGCTACAACCCGGATCAGGCCAAGAAGCTGCTGGCCGACGCCGGCTATCCGAACGGCTTCCAGACCACCATCCAGGGTCCGGCGGCGCGCGCTGACGAGATGGCGCTCCTGCAATCGTACCTGGCCAACATCGGCGTCGACATGCAGATCCAGACGCTCGACCCTGGTCAGTACAACTCGCTCGGCGGCAGCAACAACTTCGATCAGATGTGGTACGGCCAGGCCATCGGCGTCTGGGCGCCGGACGAAATGCTGACTACCAAGAAGGGCATGCTGTCCAATCACGCGCACATGGACGACCCGTACTATCAGGGCGTCCAGGACTCCATCGCCGCCAACATGGTCGCCAACCCGGACGCCTACTTCAAGACGATGAAAGACGCCGGCGTCCACGAGCTGGAGTCCGCGTGGGCTATGTTCATGCCCGTGCCGTATCAGTACAACGTGTGGTGGCCGTGGTACCAGAACTACTACGGCATCAACTGGACCGGCTGGGCAGGCGTCTGGCAGTGGACCAAGTACGTGTGGGTCGACCAGGACATGAAAAAAGCCATGGGCCACTGACGCGCTCTGGGTCTGCCACTGTCTCAGGTTGCGCGATGGTAATCAGGTGGCAGCCAGCGCCTGTTCCATCTCTGCGCGGATCTGGTCCCCGCCGTGCGTGCGCCAGTCCTGCACCAGCTGGTCCAGCGAGGCCACCGGCTGTGTGCCTTTGACAATCTCGGTAATTCCATCCAGCATCGCCTGGTTCAGCTCATTGCCCTTGTCCGCGTTGGTCGCCGAGTACAGGCCGGTGGACGGATCCGACACGCCCACCGCGGCCATCATCTTGTCGTCATTCTGGATGACGCGCGCAAACTCAGGGTCAAGTGGATTGAATAGCGGACGGGGTGGTCGCGGCACCGTCGCCGCCGCGCCGCCCCACGGCATGGTGTCCGTCTGGCCTTTCGCTGTCGGCGTCGGATTGCCGTTCGCGTCGAAGTCGAAGTCAACACCCTTCACGCCGAAGTTCGTCAGCAGGTATTCCTCGCTGCCAATCGGCGCAGCCAGATAGTTCATGATGCGCAGGATTTCCTTGATCCGCTCAGGCGCTGCCTGGCGAATCGCCGTGAAGCCAAAGGCGCCGGATCCGAACCAGTAGTGCCCATGGCTGCCGTCGCCGGGCGGTGGTACCGGCTGGTGCAACATGGCGGCCGGGTTGGCTTTCTTCGCGTTGTTCCACATGTCGATGGTCATCCCGTCGAAGTCGTATGCAAACCTGCCCGACGCATATTTCGTGCGCTTCGACAGGATGTTGTACGTCAAACTGTCCGGGTCATACAGGCCAGCGGCGTACAGGTCGCGCGCGAATCCCACCGCGGATTTGAATTGCTCCGTCTCGAACGTGCGTGTGAATTTCCCGCCTGCTTCAGACCATTGGTTCGGTGCCCCAAACATGGCGGCGTACAGGCCCCCGGACGGATTCCACACGTCGAAGGCGTTATCCACGTGGCTAGCAATACCCCACGTATCCGTTTGTGCGTGAAGCAGCTCGCCCAGGACGCGTTTGAAGTCGTCGGCGGTGGCCGGCGGTGCGGCTCCGACCTGGTCCAGCATGTCCTGTCGACTCCACAGCACCCAGAAAAATGGGACGAAGGCCGTCGGCACGGCGTAGATGGCGTTGTTGAAGACGGTGTTCTTCCAGGCCAAGGTCGGCAGGTTGCCAAGATTCGGATAGTCTTTGACCGCGTCACCGCTGAGATACGGTGTCAGGTCGGCGAATTTCGTGCGCAGGAGTTGTCCGAGCTCCGGCTGCAGACCGGGAATGTAGACGACATCCGGCAGGTCGCCACCCGCCAGGACTGTCGACAGGCGTGACTGATAGTCGGCGTAGGCGGTGAGCTGCATGCGCAGTGTCGCGCCGACCTGCGTGTTGACCGCCTGCCACATCGCGTTGTCTTCCATCGGCGCGTTGGGGACGAACGTGTACGTCATCCAGGTGACGTCGCCGCCCGAGCCGGGTGTGGAGGTCACCGATTGGAAGGTCGTTTTGGGAAAGGCCAGGTAGCCGTCGGGGACGAGATCGGTACCCGGTAGGTCGGCTTTGAGAGCCGGCAGTGGCGCATAGGTGGGTAAGGTGACGGCGCCTGAGGCGGCCGGCGTGCCTGGCGCGCGTACCGTCGACGCCGCTGGACTGCCAGGCACGGGCATGTTGATGCAGGCTGAGGACAGCACTTGCAGGACCCCGGCGGCGGCAAGCATGCCGCCAGTGCTGAACCGCAGAAAGTCTCGCCGAGTGTGGACTGGCCAGTCTGGCGCGCGTCGGATCGTCATCGAGGCCCCCCCTCTTTAGAACACGGATGACCTGCGTATCCTTCCGCCATCTGCATGAGCGTGTCAACGCCACACTAGCCACAACGCGTCGACAGCAAGCGGTCGGGCGTGTCGGCTCGCCGCGGCGGCTCGAGCACGCATCACCGCGAGCCTTAGCTGGCGAGACTACGGCGCGGAGGCGCGCGTGCGAGCGGCCTGTCGCACCAGGTGGTCGCGCTCGGCGACGACCGTCGCCCGCCGCGCCGCGTCCACATATGCCGCCGCGGCCGCCCGCGGGTCACCGTCAAGCTCGTGCAGATAGCCGCGCACGGCATGCCAGCGGTGCCGCTCGCCGAGCACGGCGCGCAGCCGGTCGGTCTCCCGCAACCCGGCCGTCGCGCCGACAACGTGCCCAACCGCCACCGCGCGTCCGAGCACAGCCGCCGGATCCTGGTGCACCGCGTCATCAGAGAGCGCGACCAGGTCGTCGTACCAGGCCAGGATTTGCGGCCAGTCGGTCTCCTCGGCGCAGGCCGCGTCGTCGTGCAGAGCGGCAATCGCCGCCTCGATCTGGTAGCGGCCGGGCCGTCCGGCAGCCAGTGCAGACTGCAGCACATCTACGCCTTCGGCGATCTCGCGGTCGTCCCACAGCCCGCGGTCCTGTCGGTCGAGCGTCACGATGCGACCTTCTGCGTCGCGTCGCGCCGGCAGGCGGGCATGATTGAGCAGCATCAGGGCGAACAGGCCGCGCGCCTCGGGTTCGTCGGTGGCCAGCGTGAGCTGGCGGGCAAGTCGGATCGCCTCGCCAGCCAGGTCGACCCGGCCCGCATGTCCAGCCGTATAGATGAGCGAGAGTACGCGCAGTACGACGGCGAGATCGCCAGGCTGGTCCAGGCGACGACCCTGCAGCGCGCGTTTGGCGCGGCTGATCCGCTGTGCCATCGTCGCCTCGGGGACGTAAAACGCGTCGGCGATCTCGCGGGTGGTGAGGCCGCCAACCGCGCGCAGCGTGAGCGCAACCTGCGAGGCGGCGGACAGCGCCGGATGGCAGCAACAAAAGAGCAAAAAGAGCGTGTCGTCCCCCTGCTCGTCAGGCCCGCCGCCGTCGTCGACAGACGACGGGTCGACGTACGTCGCCTCCTCGCGGCGGTGACGGGCCGCCTCGCTGCGCCGGTCGTCCACGAGCCGCCGGCTGGCGACGGTCGCTAGCCACGCCCGCGGGTCGCGGGGCGGGGAATCGGGCCATACCCGCCACGCCTCCAGCAGGGCCTCCTGGAGCGCGTCCTCTGCGGCGTCGAAGTCCTCGCCACGTCGGAGCATGCTCGCCAGGACGCGAGGAATGAGGGCACGCAGCGCGCCCTCGTCCAACGGTGGCCTCGGCTCGTCAATCACGGTCGGATCAGGTGTCCGAGGCCGTCTCGGACATGACCTCGCGAACGTCGATCCACTCGTACAGCGGCGTGCCGCCAGGGCCCGGCTCGGACGAAACGTAGGCTGCCAGCTCGAGCGCGCGCTCATAGGAGTCGACGTCGATCATGTACCAGCCCGCCACGAGATCGCTGGTCTCGGGCAGCGGGCCGTCGGTGGTGACTGGTGCGGCGTCGGGGCCGCCGTAGCGTACCCAGGTGCGTAGCGGCGTGAGCGCCTGCGCGTCGACGTACTCGCCATTGTCCTTGAGCAGCTCGCTGATGTGCTTGAGAAAGGCCATGTGCGCCTCGACGTCCGCGGGCGCCCACTGGTCCATGGGGGGTACGGGGCGGTAGGGTTGCGGGCCGCCGCGATAGTGCTTCAGGAGCAGGTACTTGGGCATGCGTGATCTCCTCGTTCGAGTAGTCGTGCTGAGCCGTGCTCGACGAGGCCCAGCATGTAATGAGCGGAGCCGGTCAGGACTTTTCGACATGGCGCGTGCGTTAGCATTCATTGACCATCATGACCGCGAATCTCGAAACAGCCATTCTCGCCGGCGGCTGCTTCTGGGGCATGCAAGACCTCATCCGCAAGCTGCCAGGCGTCCAGCACACCCGCGTCGGCTACAGCGGCGGCAACGTGCCCAACGCCACGTACTGGAACCATGGCAGCCACGCCGAATCCATCGAAATCGTGTTCGACCCTCAGCAGCTGAGCTACCGCGATCTGCTGGAGTTCTTCTTTCAGATCCACGACCCTACCACCCGCAATCGGCAGGGCAACGATATGGGCACCAGCTATCGCTCGGCGATCTTCTACACGAGCGATGCGCAGCGCCAGACGGCCGAGGACACGATTGCCGACGTGAACGCCTCCGGGCTGTGGCCAGGCAAGGTCGTCACGGAAGTCGTGCCCGCCGGACCATTCTGGGAGGCGGAGCCTGAGCACCAGGACTACCTGGAGCGCTATCCGAACGGCTACACGTGCCACTATCCGCGCCCGAACTGGAAACTGCCCCGCCGAGCCGCCGCCGCGACCTAGCAGGCCAATTTGCATCGCGGAGTCGCGAAATGTCGGCGCCCGCATGCCGATGGCACGTACCCCCGCCTGGGAGGGACGCATGATCTTCGAGCAGCTTGAGGTTGCGCCTGACGACTTCGAGCAGCGCACTGGCTGGAGCATCAAGCCGCAGGGCGCCTGCAAAGGCGAGATGTGCGTTTCCCTGCCATCCCGCACGGGCGCCATGCTGGATGTGCAGGTTCTCGCCGACCGCCTGGGCATGCCACTGGTCGCCGACGAGCCGAGCGGCCTGTGGAGCCTGGGCCCTGAAGCCGGCGGCCAGGCGCTGACCAGCGTCGAGGCGCCCGACCTGGCGCTGCCGGACCTGGATGGTCGCGTGTTCCACCTGCGGTCGCTGCGCGGCTCGAAGGTCCTGCTGCTCGCCTGGGCCTCCTGGTGAGGCTGCCGCTTCAACCTGCCCGTGTGGCAGGCCCTGCGGACTGAGCTCCATCCGGCCGGACTCGAGATCGTCACCGTCGCCCTGGACACGGGCGGAGCCGAAGCTGCCCGACCCTGGATCGAGGCCGCCAGACCCGAGCACCCGGCACTGGTCGACCAGGCGCACGTCGTCGACGAGCTGTTCGGTATTACCAACGTCCCCAGCGGAGTGTGGATCGACGAGCAGGGCATCATCGTCCGGCCGCCCGAGACGGCGTTTGCCGAGCGCACCCCCTTCCGCGATCGCCCGATACCGGCCGACGCGGCGCCCGACGTGCGGCACCGGCTGGAGCTGGCGAAACGCATCCGCGTCGAACCCGAGAAGTACGTCGCGGCGCTGCGGGATTGGGTGGCGCGTGGTCCGGCGAGCCGTTACGCGCTCAGCCCCGACGAGGTCCTGCGACGCAGTGGACCGCGGCCGATGGACGCCGCCACGGCGGCCGCGGAGTTCGAGCTGGGCGAGCACCTGTATCGCCTGGGTCGACCGGACCTGGCAGTACCTCACTTCCGCCAGGCGCACCGCCTGCAGCCGGACAACTGGACCTACCGTCGCCAGGCCTGGACTCTGGTCGATCCCGACCAGGGTCCCACCGACGTCTACGACGGTGACTGGGTGAAGGACGTGGAGCGGATCGGACCCGAGCAGTACTACGCCCCGCTCGAGATGGATTCTCCAGGGGAATAACACGACGTCCGAGCGTGTCATAGCTGACATAGTGAACGCAGATTTGATTTTTGGGCTGGACACCTTCGGCGACGTCAGCATCGACGAAGCCACCGGTGCTCGCCTTTCGCAGGCTCAGGTCATTCGCAACGTCGTCGAGGAAGGCGTCCTCGCGGATCAACTGGGCATCGACGCTTTTTCCGTGGGCGAGCACCACCGCGCCGATTTCGCCATCTCCGCGCCCGAGCCCGTGCTGGCCGCGATCGCCAGCCGCACGCGCACGATCCGCCTCGGTACCGCGGTGACCGTGCTCAGCTCGGATGATCCGGTGCGCGTCTTCGAGCGCTTTGCGACCCTCGACGCCATTTCGTCTGGACGCGCCGAAATCACCCTGGGTCGCGGCTCGTTTACCGAGTCTTTCCCGCTCTTCGGCTACAACCTCCAGGACTACGACCGCCTCTTCGAGGAAAAGGCTGACCTCATGGCCAGGCTGCTCACCGAGGACGCCGTGACCTGGGAGGGCACGGTGCGCGCCGCGCTCGAGGCACAGCACGTCTACCCGAAGACCGAAGGCGGACACATTCCAACCTGGCTGGGTGTGGGTGGCAGCCCCGAATCCGTGGTGCGCGCCGCGCAGTACGGATTCCCACTCGTGTTGGCGATTATCGGCGGTGACCCGGCCCGCTTCGCAACCTACGCCGACCTCTACCGTCGCGGGCTGGCGCACTTCGGCCAGGTCCGACTCCCGCTGGCGGCGCACTCGCCGGGCTTCATTGCCGAGACAGACGACGAGGCACACGAGGTGCTGTGGCCGCACTATCGCGACGTGATCACCCGCATCGGCCGCGAGCGTGGCTGGCCGCCGCTGACGCGTGACCGATATGACGCCGAAGTCGCCGCCGGAGCGCTGTATGTGGGCTCGCCGGAGACCGTGGCGAACAAGATCGCACGCACCGCCCGAATTCTCCAGCTGGACCGCTTCGACCTGAAATATTCCAATGGCACCCTTCCACATTCGCGGCAGATGAAAGCCATCGAGCTGTTCGGTCGCCAGGTCGTTCCGCGCGTGCGCGAGCTGCTGGCAGCCGAGCCGGTTGCAGACGCGGCCTGAACCCGCCGGGTGACTACTTGGGACCCCGCAACGGCGGGTCAAACTTACGAGTAAGAGTTATCTATTGAAGATGATTTCTCTGGCAGGTGATCCGCCTTCGCGGCAGGCGGCTCCCGCATCTCGTGGACGGACACGCCTAGCAAGGCCAGCAGCAGCTCCACCAGCAGCGCGCGGAGGCCGGATTTGTCGCGTCCCATCGTTCACGTAATGCTATTGCGAATCTTCTTATAGCGGGGGTTCAGCGTGGCCATGCACACGACGAACACGGAGAGGGTGATTCCCGCCCCGAGCATTGTCGCCGCGCCGCCGATGTGATCGATCGACCACCCCGCCATGAACCCGCCCAGTGGCCCCAGCGCAAACGTCATCATGTACACCGACATCACCCGCCCGTAGTACGCCGGCTCGGCGTTGATCATGATGAGCGTGTTGTTGATGGTGGAATCGAAGTCCAGGCACAGGCCGACGACAAACAGCGCCACCAGGCTGAGCCCGAACAGGTCGAACGCGCTGCAGAGCCCGAAGAACGCCAGCGCGAGGCCCAGCGCGGTGCCCGTGTACGCCTGGATACGCGCCTTGTCCGGGCGGCGGCTGATATAGGCCATCGTCAGCGAACCTGTCAGCGCGCCGATGCCGACAACCGTCAGCATGAGTCCCAATCCCTCGGACCCGACGTCGAAGATGCCCAGCGCGTACGCCGGCATGACCTGCTGATAGGACTGCCCCAGCAGCATCATCACCAGCGCGAACGTGAAGAGCGGCATCAGCGTCTCATGGCTCCAGATGTAGCCAAGCCCGGAAAACAGCTGGCGGCTGAGCGGCGTTGGCCGCTCCTGTTGGATGGGTTTGCCAGGGATCGGAATTTTGAGCAGCGTGTACAGCACCCAGGTAAAGGTGATGACCCGCAGGAAGTAGATCCCGTTGACGGTGAACCACGGGATGGCAATTAGCAGGCCGGCGAGCGACGGGCCGATGATGCGACTGGCGTTCTGTCCGGCGTTGTTGAGGGCGATGGCGTTGGCCAGCTGATCGCGACTCACCAGGCTGGGAATCCAGGACTGTCGCGTCGGCATCATGGCACTGAAGACCATCCCCTGGATAATGGCCACGACGACCAGGTTCCAGAACTCGATGCGATCCAGGACCAGCAGAATGCCAATTGCCAACGACGTGAGGCACATGATGCCCTGCAACGTGAGCAGGAGCTTGCGTTTCTCGAGGCGGTCGGCCAGGACACCGCCGACGGGCGCGAAGAGCAGTTGCGGGACCGCCGAAGCGAGGCTGACGATCCCGAGGGCGGTTGCCGAATTGGTGAGCGTGTAGGCGAGGTAGCCGTTGGCTACCACCTGCATGGGCCACATCAACGTATTGACCTGGTTGCCCAACCAGTAGGTGCGATAGTGGGGGTTGTCGGCCAGAGCACCGAACATGGCGCCGGCGCGGTCCAGGTTGACGGCGCCACGAATGCGGGAGACGGTGCCTGTGGCTTGCATGGGTCCCTGCCAGGGTACCTGGCTCGGCCGGAGCGGAGTGCCTCGCTTCGACCGCCCAATGACTATGAAGTCGGTAGAGATTTACTGAAGATTGATCTCCAGCACGTCAGTGGCTCCCAGGCCCTCGACCACGTGCAGCGCGTCGAGCGCGTGCCTGGCTTGCACCACACGCACCGCCTTGAATTCCACGCGAAACGCATGGACGGACCCGTCATTCGCATCCGAAGCAACGGTCCTGCGGGCTTGCGGCGCCGCGACGGGAGTTCGCGCGGCTGTCCGTCCGCGACGTCGCGTCTGGCGCGGCGCCACTTCGGCCACGGCGGCCGACTTCTGATTTCGAGGCTGAGACTCGGCGGTGCGCCGCGGAGCGACGCCACGCTGGGCCAGCAAGCGGTACAGCGACGAATCGCCAATGCCAAATCGCTCGCGAATGTCAGCGGTCGACATTGTCGCGTCTTGATACGCCTGCACGATGGCATCCTGCTCGGCGCCAGTCAGTCGCGGACGTCGTTTGCGTGTCGTGCCTGTCGCAGACTCGCCCTCCGTCGCGGTTTCAACAGCTGGCTGGCCAGCGAAAGTCGCGTTCTCCTGCAAAGAGTGCATCCTTGAACCATACACGAGACTCGTTCGCAAATGGACTCTCTCCCTTCACTCTCTCCCTTCACTCTCCTCCAGCGGGCAGCGTGAGGCGAAACGTGGCCCCCTGGCACGGGATCGAGCGCACCACTAGCCGTCCGCGATGTGCGCTGGCCAGTGACTGGGCGATCGCCAAACCCAGCCCTGCGCCGCTGCCACTGGCTCGATTGCGCGAGTGCTCGACGCGGTAAAGGCGTTCAAACACGCGACCGGCCTGTTCAGGTGTCAGCCCTGGACCGCGATCCTCGATCTCGAAAATCGCCGTGTCGCCGATGGTGCCCACCCCGATGCGGACCGGCGAGCCCGGCGGAGTATGGGCCACGACATTACTGACCAGGTTGGTGACCACTCGGCGCAACTCGGCTTCGTCGCCCATGACCAGCGCACTGCAAGGTGATCCGCCGTCCGGACCTGTCAATCGCAGCGGGCGTGAGGCGTCCAGCGCGTGCAGGTCGTACAGGGCATCGGCGGCCAGAATATGCAGATCCACCTGCGCGTACTGTGGTGCGCGGCTGTCGCGGCCCTCGAGCTGAGCCAGATACAGCAAGTCCTCCGCCAGTTGCACCAGACGCTCCGCCTCGCTTTCGATGCGCAGCATGGTGCGATCGACGTCGGGGCGTTCGGGCAAGCCACCCATGCGGTACAGCTCGGTAAAACCCTTGATGCCGAAGAGCGGTGTGCGGAGCTCGTGGCTGACGTCCGCCAGAAAGCGGCGCATGCGCGCCTCGGATTCAGCCTGTGCGGCGAAGGCACGTTCGATCTCGAGCAACATACCGTTCAATGCAGCTGCCAGGCGACCCACCTCGGTCCACGGATTGGCAAGTTGCGGGACGCGCTGCGAGAGGTCGCCTCCGGCGATGGCCGCGGCGGTGCGCTCGATCTGGCGCAGGGGAGCCAGACCGGCGCCAATTGCGAACCACCCCGCGGCGGCCAGCAGGATGAGCAAAACCGCCTCGCTCAGCACGCATACCAGGGCGATGCGGTTGACGGTTGCATTCACTTCGTCCAGCGAGGCGGCAACCACCACGCTGCTGCCCGCTGCCGCGGCGCTGCTGCGCGGTTGGGTCAGGACGCGCCAGGTCGAAGTGCCATCCGGTCCGGGCATGTCAAACGGCTTGCCGCTGTAGGCGGCGACTGCCGTGGAGTCCAGGTTGAGCACGGGTAGTGTGGCGTCACCGGACTGGGCCAGCAGGCGATCGGTGGTGCCGTCCGCGTTGAGGTAGGCGATATACACGTCGCCAATGAGTCCGACGCGTGGCAGGACCGTTCGGGAGGTGGTGTCGGAATTGAGGCCGGGCGGGTCGCGGCGAGCCAGGAACTCGCCGACGGTTTGCAACTGGCGATCCAGACGGTCGATCTGGTAGCGCTGGAGCGCGCCCACCAGGACGATGTTGGTCAGTGTGAGTCCCACTGCCAGGAGGAGGACCGCCAGGAGCATCAGGCGCACGCGGAGCGAAAGTCGGGCGGTTGCCGA
>JAFAWJ010000386.1 GCA_019242065.1 Chloroflexota bacterium | reverse complement strand
GCGCGTTGGGGCGACTGGTGCCGCCTTCCCAGAGCTGGACCGAGTGCACGTGGACGCCCAGCTGCGTGGCGATCTCGAGCTGGGTGAGACCTGTTCGCCCGCGCAGGCGCAAGGTCAGGCCGGCGAATGTTTCACGCGTCGTCAGTCGCGAGTCGCGAGTCACCAGCCGGCACCCGAGCCACAGCTTACTCTGATGCCTTGCCTGTCGAAATGTACCTGATACTTCACTACGCGGATTCCCGCCCTTGCGGAAGCGGTGGATAATCTAGGTCTGACGCTCGATAGCTCAAGGAGTATGCGGCATGCCTTTCTACGAAACCGACGACGTTCGCATTCACTACGAGGAGGCAGGCACGGGCTTCCCGCTGCTGATCATCGCCGGCGGCGGCCTGAACTCGAACATCGGGTTCTTCACTGGCAATGCGCCGTTCAACGCGGTCGACGAGCTCAAAGATACCTACCGCTGCATCACGATGGACCTGCGCAATGCCAACGGTGGGCAGTCCACGGGTCCGCTCGAGGTCGATCGGCCCTGGGATGCGTACGCCGACGACCAGATCGGCTTGATGGATCACCTGGGCATCGGCGAGTTCATGGTGCTCGGCTTCTGCATCGGCGGGCCGTTCATCTGGAATCTCTTGCGACGCGTACCAGAGCGGATCGTCGCGGCGGTGCTGGCCCAGCCGAGCGGGTTCCGTCCTGAGCAGCCGGACCTCTTCTACAACAACAACATCAACGGGTGGGCGCCTGGCCTGCGGTCGGGACGGCCGGAGATCAGCCAGGCGATGGTCGAGGCGTTCCTCAACTCGATGTACCGCACCAATCCTGACTTTGTGTTTACCGTAACTCGGGATTTCGTGCGGGGCTGTCAGACGCCGGTGCTGATCCTGCCTGATGACGTGGCCGCGCATCCGTATGCGGTGGCGATGGAAAGTGCGCGATTGGCGCCCAATTCCGAGGTGAGCCTGTATCCGTGGAAGGAGACGCCAGAGCAGAAGGCCGAGGCGGTCGCGCACATTCGCAGGTTCCTTGGTGCCCACCAGCCCGCTGCGGCGGGTCAACGAGCGGGCTGATCTGCAGCGCGGGTTCAGGGTCGTGATTGGTGACATCCTGACTGTCGAGAAGTCATGCTTCTAAAAGATTCCGGCAAGGTGACAGTTGGGGTGCCGCCGGCCTCGGGGCGAATTCGTCGTCAGGTGACGGGGGGTTGGATACGGTTCGCCTCACACAAGCATGTTCACGCGAATCGCTCACACCTGGCATTTTTCGCGGCGAGCCTGGAAACTCGCCGCGCCCTACTGGTCGTCTGAAGAGCGCTGGGCCGCCCGCGCGCTGCTGGCCCTCGTCACCGCCCTGACCCTGGGCCTCGTCTTTCTCAACGTCCTGCTCAACGACTGGAACCGCGAATTCTTCGAGGCCATCCAGAACAAGGACTTCGCGTCCTTCGGTCCGCTGCTGCTGAGATTCTCGGTGCTGGCGGCGATCTTCATCGTCGGCGCCGTCTTCCGTCTGTATTTCACCCAGATGCTGCAGATGCGGTGGCGGATCTGGCTGACGCGCCACTTCCTCGACCGCTGGTTCGACGGACATGCCTATTACCAGCTCGAAGTCGGCCAGGCACGCGCCGATAACCCCGACCAGCGCATCGCCGAAGACCTGCGCATGTTCGCCTTCAACACCCTGACCCTGGTGTTCGGTCTGCTGGGATCGGTGGTGACGCTGGTCTCCTTTATTGGCATCCTGTGGGTCATTTCCGGACCGATCGCGCTCAGCCTGGGCGATGTGAGCCTCGAAATTCCCGGCTACATGGTCTGGGTGGCGATTCTGTACGCGATCGTCGGCAGCGTGTTGACGCATTTCGTCGGCCGCCCGCTGATTCGTCTCAACTTCCAGCAGCAGCGCGTCGAAGCGGACCTGCGCTTTGGCCTGGTCCGGCTGCGCGAGAACTCCGAGGGTGTGGCGCTGTACGGCGGCGAAGGCACCGAGCGACGCGATCTCGATTCGCGTGTGGATCGCATCCGCGCCAACTGGTGGCAGTTGATGCGCTACACCAAGAACCTGACCTTCCTGACCACGGGCTACGACCAGATGGCCGATATTTTCCCGATCCTGGTCGCCGCGCCACGCTACTTCACTGGCGCGATTAGCCTGGGCGTCCTGACCCAGATTGGCAACGCGTTTGGCCAGGTCCAGGGCGCCCTGTCGTGGTTCGTCGAGAGCTACGGGTCGCTGGCCGACTGGAAGGCGACCGTCGACCGTCTGCTCACGTTCCAGGACACCATGGAAGCGGCGCGTGTCCAGGCGACTCAGCACGCGGGCATCAGCGTGGTGGCCAATGGCCACGCGGCGGTGAGCGCCGAGAAGCTGGAGCTGGCGCTGCCGGACGGTCGGGTGGTCGTGCCCGATCTGAGCCTCACCGTCGAGCCGGGCGAACGGGTGTTGATCAGCGGTCCGACTGGCGTGGGCAAGAGCACGCTCTTCCGCGCCCTGGCGGGCATCTGGCCGTTTGGCAGGGGTGAAGTGCACGTCCCGCGCGATGCGCACCTGTTGTTCCTGCCTCAGCGACCGTACCTGCCGATTGCGTCCTTGCGGGACGTGGCGCTCTACCCCGCCTCGAGCGCTTCTGCCAAGATCGACGACGCGGCGATCCGTGAGACGCTCGAAGCGGTCGGGTTGGGCGCGTTTGCCGATCGATTGGACGCCGAGGACAACTGGAGTCTGCAAATGAGCGGCGGCGAGCAGCAGCGGCTGGCCATCGCGCGCGCGATCCTCCAGCGGCCTGACTGGCTGTTCCTGGACGAGGCGACCGCGGCCCTTGACGACGACTCCGAGCAGCAGCTCTACACGCTGCTCAAGTGCCGTCTGCCCGAGACGGCCATCGTCAGCATCGCACATCGCAAGGGCGTTGCCGACTTCCACACGCGGCATATCACCCTCGACCGCGCCACCGTCGACGCCCCCGAGTTGCCCGCCATGGCAGCCTGACCGCCCGTCGGCGCGCGTCGGGGGACGCCAACGACTATCATCGGGGTGTGGTAGACGCGGATGATTCCCGTTCGACCGAAGCCGTGAGGATGTGACACACAGCATGCCAAGCCAACCCGAAGCATCTGCCAACGCCCCAGACGATGCGATCGAGGTCGATCCAGGTTCCGCCGATGTGGGGCCGACCGACGCCGAAGTCGAGGCATGGGCGCAACACGAACGTCAACGCCGCGAAGCGTGGCTGCGCGGACCGACGCCCGCCCAGAAGTCGGACTGGGCTGCGCGTGAGCGTGGCCGCCGTCTGTCCGGTGCGGGCGCGGCGAGCGCTGGCTCGGGTCAGGGCTCGGGTGAACCGCGCTGGTTCCTCATGCAGCGCTATGCGCGTGAGGCGCAGCTGGCGGCCGAAGGTGCCTTCAGCATGGTGCTGAATCTGTCCATGCGCGACGTCTTCGACCAGTTGATCCAGGCTGGGCGTGACTGGGAGGACGAGTACGCCAGCCGACCCGCGCGACGCCGCATCGCCCTCGACGACGATGCGCGCCAGATCGGGTCCGAGAAAGAGAGCGGTTCCGCGGGCGGAAGCGAGTAGCAGACGAGTTGAGACCCTGAGGCGTGAGACGCATTCTGCGTCGCGCCCAGCGCACATGGCAGGTCGTGTGCGTCATCACGCGCTGGTTCATCATTCCGGCGCTGCCGCTGCGCCGGACGCAGCCGCGCCCGGGTGCCGAACGCACCCGCGCGGCGCTCGAGCAGCTGGGTGGCGCGTGGATCAAGCTCGGCCAGATGCTGGCGCTGCGCTTCGATCTGCTGCCAGCCGCCTATTGTGAGGAGCTGCTCAAGCTCCTGAACGCGGTTCAGCCCTTTCCGTACGCCGACGTGCGAGAGATCGTCCGTCAGGAGCTCGGTGGGGTGCCGGACGCCGTCTTCAGCACGTTCGAGCCAGTGCCGTTCGCGTCGGCATCGATTGGGCAGGTGCATCGCGCGACGCTGAAGAGCGGCGAGCGCGTCGCGGTCAAAGTCCAGCGTCCGCACATTCGCGATGTCATGCGCGCGGACATCGACCTGATGTACGCGGTGACGCCGCTGCTCGACTTCGTGCGGGTCTTCGGCGCCACGCAGACCAGACAATTGATCGACGAGTTTGCGCGCTGGACGAACGACGAGCTCGACTATCTGCTCGAAGCCCGCCAGGCGCTGTTGCTGTACGAAAACGCGCGGGACGAAAAGCTCGAGCGCATCCCGCGCGTCCACCGCGGCTACACCACATCGCGGGTGCTGACCACCGAGCTGCTGGATGGCATCCCCCTGATCGACATCGTCGTCGCGGTCCGCCTGGGCGACTCCGCCTATCTCCAGGACCTGCGGTCGCGTGGCTACGACCTCCAGCAGATCGTGCGGCACCTCGACTGGAACATGCTCAACCAGGTGTACGTCTACGGGTGTTTCCACTCGGACCTGCACCCGGCGAATCTGTTCGTGCTACCTGGCAACGCCATCGGCTATGTCGACTTTGGAATGGTCGGCCGCCTGTCAGAGACCGTGCGCGACTCTCTGACGCGCTATAGCTGGCTCCTGTTTCAGCGCGAAGTCGAGCCCGCGGTGAAGGAGCTCATGCGCTGGCTGTCGCCCACGTCTGCGACCAATACCGCCAGAGCGCAGCGCCAGCTCGAACGCATCCACGAAGGTTTTCTGTATGGCGTGGCCACGGTCACCGACGGCGACACCTGGGCGACCACCGGCGTGGTGCCGCAGAATCCGTACACCGCGCTCGCCGTCGAGATCATGGAGACGGTCCAGGGCAGCCACCTGGTCCTGTCGGGTGAGATCGTGGCGTTTCTACGGATGCTGGTCATGCTCGGCAGCCTGCGCCATCAGCTCGCGACCGACTACAACCTGCCCGCCGTCGCGCGTCAGTTCTTCGGCAAGCTGCTGCGGCGGCGTGCCGAAGAGTGGGTGGACCCGCGGCTGGCCATGAGTCGCGTCTTCGAGATCAGTCAGCAGGTGAGCCGCGGACTCCAGTTTGTGGAGTACCTGGAGCAGCAACAGCCGCTCATCGAGTCGCTCGTCGGCACCTACTTCGGCTTCCAGCACAGCCTGCGTACGTTGCGTGACCGCGCGATCGCGCTGGGTATCGGCATGCTGCTGATCGGCGGCCTGCTGTACTACGTCCTGGCCGATCCAAACGATGCCCGCAGCCACTCGCCTTCTGGTCTGCCTTTCGAATGGGTCCACCTGATGCTGCTGGGCGTCCTCGTGCTGCTGATCCTGGCCTTTATGCACAACCTGCGGGGTCTGGTCAGCAGGTAGGGCGCATGCAGTTGCTGGTCGAACAGCTGGTGCGGCGTCGACGCGAGCTCGAGCCGTGGCTGGAGATCGATCGAAGCCCGGCCGCCGAGGTGCGGCTGGTGCGCGAGG
>JAFAWJ010000125.1 GCA_019242065.1 Chloroflexota bacterium | reverse complement strand
ACGGCCTCCAGGGCGCCTGGCGGTTTTACGACGGGCAGGTGTCGCTCGTCGAGCGGCTGGTGGTGGAAAACGCGCTTGACGCGGCCCGTTCGGGCGGCCTGATCCTGACCTACGCGCCGGCGACCGGCTTTGTCCGAGACGAGGACGGCCGCGTCACCGGCGCGATCGTCCGCGACAGCTTCAGCGGACGTGAAGTCCGCGCCCAGGCGCGCCTGACCGTCAACGCCACCGGCCCGTGGCTCGACCTCACGACGGCCGGCATCCGTCCGCATCGCCGCCCGCTGCTGCGCCTGACCAAAGGTGTGCACGTGGTCACGCCCGCCGCGTCGCGACACGCGCACGTGCTGTTCGCCGAACGCGACGGACGACTGTTTTTCGTGATTCCGTGGCTGGGCTACTCGCTGGTCGGCACCACCGACACCGACTACCACGGCGACCCCGGCCAGGCGGCAGCCGAGCAGTCAGACGTCGAGTACCTGATCGACGAAGCCAGTCGCGCGTTTCCGTCGGCGAAGTTCGACGACGTCTACTACAGCTACGCCGGGGTGCGCGCGCTGGTGCGCATCGAGCACGTCAGCGAAGGCAAAGTCTCGCGCAAGCACGCCGTGCACGATCACGCCAGACGCGACGGCGTGCCCGGCATCGTCTCGATCGTCGGCGGCAAGATCACTGGCTACCGCGCCATTGCCGAGGAAGTGGGCGATCTGGTGGCACGCAAGCTCGGCTTGCGCCAGCACGCCGATTCGACCACCGAGCTGCACCCGCTGCCGGGTGGCCAGCTCGCCGACCTGGACAGTTACGTCGCCACCGAGCTGTGGCCGCGCGCCGAAAAACTCGGCCTGGACCACGCGCAGGCCGCGCATCTTGGCTCCGTGTACGGCTCCTTGGCGCCGGCGGTCCTGGCGCGCGTCGAACGCGATCCCGCGCTGGGCGAGCGCGTCTGCGCGGATGAGCCGACCATCCTGGCTCAGCTCGATCACGCGGTCGACGCCGAATGGGCGGCGTCGCTGGGCGACGTGCTGCTGCGACGGACGGCGCTTGGCTTGCGGGCGTGTCAGGCGCTGGATTGCCTGGACCGCGTGGCCGACCACGTTGGCGGTCTGCTGGGCTGGGACGCGGCCGAACGACGGCGCCAGTCCGACGCGTATCGGGCTGAAGTCGCCCCGATGCGCCGCTTCAGCCAGGACGGCCTTCGCGTGTGACGTATGTGCTGGCGCTGGACCAGGGGACGACCGGCTCGGCCGCGCTGCTGTTCGACGCCGAGGGCGAGGTCGTGGCGACCGCCGATCGCGAGATCGCCCAGAGCTATCCGCGCCCGGGCTGGGTGGAGCACGACGCGGAAGAAATCTTCAAGACGACGGTCGAGGTTGGCCGCGAGGTCCTCGACCGGGCGCAGGTGACGGCGGCTGAGGTGGCGGCGATTGGCATCACTAATCAGCGCGAGACGACGGTCGTCTGGGACCGGCGCACCGGTACGCCCATCGCCCCTGCCGTCGTGTGGCAGAGTCGCGCCAGCGCCGACATTTGCGAGCGGCTGAAAGCCGACGGGCTCGAGCCGCTCTTTCGCGAGCGCACCAGCCTGCTGATCGACGCGTATTTTTCAGGCACCAAGATCCGCTGGCTGCTCGATCAGGTCCCCGACGCCCAGCGCCGCGCCGAAGCCGGCGACCTGCTGTTCGGCACCATCGACACCTGGCTGATGTGGAACCTCAGCGGTGGCCGCGTGCACCGCACCGACGTCTCCAACGCGTCACGAACCTTGCTGTTCAACATCCACACGCTGGGCTGGGATGCGGATCTTTTGAAGCAACTCGACGTGCCGAGGGCGATGCTGCCGAGCGTGTGTTCGTCCTCGGGGCTGTTGTGCGAAACCGAGCCAGGCCACTTCGGTGGTGCGCTGCCGGTCATGGGCGTCGCCGGCGATCAGCAGGCGGCGCTCTTCGGCCAGGCGTGTTTCGAGGCCAGTCAGGCCAAAAACACGTACGGCACGGGTTGCTTTTTGCTGGTCAACGCCGGCACCCGCCCGCCGAAATCGGCGGATGGCTTGCTGTCCACGGTCGCCTGGCGACTGGGCGACGAAACGACCTATGCGCTGGAGGGCAGCAGTTTTGTCACCGGCGCCGCCGTGCAGTGGCTGCGCGACGGACTCGGCCTGATCTCGGATGCCGCCGAGACGGACGCGCTGGCCAGTTCGCTGCCTGACAACGAGGGTGTGTATCTCGTGCCGGCGTTCGTCGGACTGGGCGCGCCGCACTGGGACATGTATGCCCGCGGCGTGCTGATCGGTCTGACGCGCGGCACCACGCGCGCCCACGTCGTGCGCGCCACCCTGGAAAGCATCGCGTATCAGTCGCGCGACCTTGGCGAGGCGATGGCCCGCGCCGGGCAGCCGATCCGCGAGCTGAAAGTCGATGGTGGCGGGACGGCCAATTCGTTCCTCATGCAGTTTCAGGCTGATGTGCTGGGTGTGCCGGTTGAGGTGTCTGCCGTCCAGGAGACAACC
>JAFAWJ010000419.1 GCA_019242065.1 Chloroflexota bacterium | reverse complement strand
CGCGCTGGCGGCCCGATTGCGGTTGTGGCATTCGTCGCCCATGTGCAGCGCCTGCGCGATCAACGCCCGCAAGTCGATACCGTCGGGCAGGCTGCGCAGCGCTGCGCCCATGGCCGGTCCGAGGACGCGTCGCATCCAGTCCAGTCGTTCGAGCACGTCCGGGCCAAGCCCCCCGTAGCGCAGGACTCGTCCTAGCCCTTCGTTGAGGACTGAGTAGGCGCGATTGCCAGTCGTCCGGTTCTCGACGATCAGCACCGGCATCGACGCGGTCGTCATCCCGGCCATCGGTCCCACCGCCTGATGGTGGTGACAGGGCTCGAAGCGCACCTCGCCGCGCGCGGCGAGGCGCTCGGCGTCTTCGGGCGTGCTGGCCAGGCCTTCGTGGAGCAGGGCACCCACCGCCGCGGCGCGCACCGAGGGGGTCATGCCGGCCCAGTCGATTGGTGGTCCGGCGTGCAGCACCATGTCAGGCTCGAAGTCCGGAATCACCTGGGCGGCTGGCTGGATGTCGACGAGCACCTGGTGCGCATCCAGCACGCGGCGCAGGGCGATCGCATTGGCGCGGTCGATCTCCGGCTGCCACACGTCGCTCAGGAGGCTGGCGAGGTGCGCATCGCCGTCCGCGGGCGGACGCCAGTCGACGCGCTCGACGCTGGCACCCTGGCTGGCGAGCGCGTCGGCGAACAATGGGGCGCCCACGCTGAGGACCCGCGGCGGCCCGTCGAGCAGGCTCATACCAGCACCGCGGCCGCCTGTGCCGCCGCATGGTTGGAGGCGTAGACGTGGACGCCCGCGTCACGTAAGGCCGCCTCCTGACGGGCGAGGCCTTGCGGGTCGAGGTCGGTGCCGACGACGTGGGCGACGACCGACAACTGGCGACCGTCCTCGCGCGCTTCAGTCATGGCCTGGGTGATGGCCGGCAGGGCGGCTCCCGCGGGGTCAGGGTGCGAGGCCAAACCGAGGATGAAATCCAGGAGGAATACCTCGACCCGCGGGTCGCGGCCCGCCTGCACGATGGCCTGGTTGCGCAGCGTGGGGTCAATCATCGGGTGGGCGCGGCCGCGGGTGTACTGGTCGTCGCCGAAGTCTTCGATTCGGTGAGCTGGTCCCAGGACGGAGGCGGCCTCTTGAGCCAGCGTGCCGCCACAGAACAATCCCCGGACTCGACGTGTCTCGCCAGACCTCGTGCGAGTCGCCACCGCGCCATCCTCGGCCCGCGTGTAGCCGATGGTGAGTGGCGTGTCGCCGAGAGCCAGTCGGGCGGCCGACTCCAGGTTGTTGGCGGACGCGACGCCGGGTGGGACCTCGAGGTCGACAGACTGTAGGCAAGCCACTGCGCGTTTGCCGCTGTCAGCCAGCGCGCCCAGCACGTTGCGCGCAACGCCGAGGTCCGACGGCTTCGAGATCAACACAATCGTCTCGGTGTGCGGGTCATTGCGCAGCAGCTCGATGGCCTGCAGCGTCGTGATGCCTCCCACCGCGGCATGCAGATCGTGACTGCCCGTGCCGATCGCGTGACTGATGCCCCCGCCCGCCTGGTGGACCAACGACACGACCTCCTGGATGCCTGTGCCCGAGGCGCCCACCACCCCGGTCGACCCGCGTCGCACCAGGTTGGCGAACCCCAGCCCTATCCCGGACAGGATGGCGGTGCCGCAGTCTGGCCCCATCACCAGCAAGCCCGCGGCGCGCGCCGCATGCTTGAGCTGGACTTCGTCCTCGATCGCGACGTTGTCGGAAAACAGGAACACGTGCAGGCCTTCGGCCAGCGCCTGGCGGGCTTCACCCGCGGCGTAGGCGCCGGGCACCGAGACGAGCGCCAGACCTGCCTCAGGCGCGCTGCGGTGGGCGCTACGCAGCGAACGGGGTGCCACTGCCGCCAGAGCGCCGCCGGCGGGCTGCGCGCGCCGACCGGTCAGGATGGCGTCGGCGTGCTCGAGGGCGGCAGCCAGCGCGGCGTCGGTCTCGGCACGCACGCTGATCACCAGGTCGTTGGCGCCGGCGTCAGCGGCT
The DNA here is from genome assembly GCA_019242065.1 of Chloroflexota bacterium. The sequence goes on along the minus strand of JAFAWJ010000419.1, from coordinate 2,780 downwards.
CCGTCCACCAGCAGGCCTGAGCTCCGCAGCAGATCCCGATTCAGGTCGGTTGCCATCACTAGCGCCGCGTCGTGGACGCCGGCGAGGCCGAGCACCTCGGCACTGGCCTGCAGCAGGCTGACGGAATCGACGTAGGTGTGGCGACGCACCACCGCCCGGGTCGTTGGCACGGCGGGCATAGTATCCAGTCGTGCTCGTCGGCGTGGACGCCAGCCGCGTAACTCGTGCGCAGCGCACGGGCACCGAAAACTACTCGCTGCACGTCCTGCGCGAGCTGCTCGCCGCCGACCACGACAACGCCTACCGGCTGTACCTGAGCACCGACCTGCCGGCGGGTCTGCTGCCTCTCACTTCACGGACGACGACGCGCCTGATCCGCATGCCGCGACTGTGGACCCAGGTCGGCCTGTCCCGCGAGATATGGCGCCAACCACCGGACGTCCTGTTCGTGCCCAGCCACGTGCTGCCGCTACGCAACGCGCCGCGTTCGGTGGTGGTTGTCTACGACGTCGGCCATCGCTACTTTCCGCGCGCACACGCCCTGTCGGAGCGGCTGTACCTGGAATGGTCGATCCGCCGCCACGTGCGCATCGCCAGCCGGCTCCTGACCATTTCTGAAGCGTCCCGGCGCGACCTGGTGCGGCTGTACGGCGCGGACCCGGCGCGGATCGAGGTGGCGTATCCGGCCGTCGAGGAGCGCTTCCAGCCCGCCTCGCCCGACGAAGTCGACCGCGTGCGACAACGCTACGGCCTCGCGAACCGCTACGTCCTGCACCTGGGAACCATCAAGCCCCGCAAAAACCTGCCGCGCCTGATCCACGCCTTCGCGCGTGCAAAACTTCCCGCGGACGTGCAACTCGCCCTGGGCGGGATGACGACGTACGGGGGCGGCCCGGTGGAGCAGGCCATCGCGGCCGCCAAGCTCGGTGAGCGGGTGCGACGACTCGCCTACGTGCCGGATGCGGATCTGCCGGGTCTGTATAGCGGCGCGGCGTGCGTGGCCATCGTCAGCCTCTTCGAAGGCTTCGGCATGCCCGCGCTGGAGGCGCTGGCCTGCGGGGCGCCGCTCCTGGCAAGCAACCGCGGCTCGCTGCCGGAGATCGCGGCCGAAGCCGCGGTGATCGTCGATGCACTGAGCGTCGATTCGATCGCGGCTGGACTGCGGCGTGTGGTCGGCGATGCCTCGCTGCGCGACGTGCTGCGAGGCCGCGGCCCGCGGCGTGCCGCGAGCTTTACGTGGTCGGCCGCCGCCGACGTCACTCGCCATGCACTCGAAGCGGCGTTCCGGCCAGACGGCGACAGACGCGTTCCATCGCCACGGCCGTCCGCTGCCAGCTGAACTGCTCGGCGCGGACGCGCGCCGCAGCGCCGAACGTCTGGCGCCGACGCGCATCGTGCACTAGCAGCCGTACCCGCTGACGGAACGTCACCGCGTCGGCCACGAGATAGCCGGTCTCACCGTCGACCACCGTCTCCTGCAGGCCACCGTCGCGCCAGGCGACAACTGGCGCTCCGCACGCCATCGCTTCGAGTGCGGCAAGGCCGAACTCCTCGCCGTAGGGCGCGAAGACCGCCACCGCTGCGCCTCGGTACGCCTCGGCCAACTCAGACGACCCGAGATGGCCGCGAAAGACGACGCCGCTCGGGGCCTGCGCTCGCCACGCCCACAGCACGTCCGGCGCTGCACCCCCCACGATGTGCAAGGGCAGGTCGGGCACTTCGCGCCACAGATCGACGAGTCGGTCGATGCCCTTTTCGGCTGACAAGCGGCTGACCGAGATGGCGTATGCCGGCGGTGCGGCTGAGAGACCCGGCCGGAACAGCTCCAGGTCCACGCCTGGATACACCACGGCGTCCGGTTCACGGCGATACAACTGCCGCACGCGCCCGGCCGCGAAGTGGCTGTTGGCTACCAACAGGGCGGCGCGTCGCACGGCGACGAAGTCGAGCGCCCGCCGCGCCAGCAGGTCCAGGCGGCGGGCTCCCGGCTGCAGGAAGATGCTGCGGGTCGAGTGGACCCAGTACGCCACGCGTGGACCGTTGCGTAGCGCAAGCAGGTTGGCACCAAACGAATTCGTGATGATTGCCTCGCCGTCGACATGCGCCGCCAGCCAGCCGGCGCGTCCCAGGCGCGTGTGGGGCAGGGCGCCCAGTTCCGGGTACGTGCGCCGCGGGTCAAATCCACCCAGCAACACACGCACGTCGTGCTGACCGATGAGCGCACGAGCCAGCTCGAGCACGGCCCGCTCGCCGCCCCCGAAGGTATTGGCGTGACTGTGTGCGAGGACGATGCGCATACCTTGGCGATGGCAAGCAAGTGTGCCAATCTCGTAGAGTGCGAGGGCCGTTTGACGCCGGCATGGCAGGGTGTGCACCCGCCAGTCCGGTGCCAACAGGTCACTAGAGCCGACGATGGAGTGGGTAGGCAGGGAATTGGGGAACGCGCAAAGTACGCGCCAACGAGTAACGGTTCGGTTCGTTACATCGATGTCACGTTGTCGCTCGGCGCGGCAAGCACTACAATCTCGCCCGGCCGACCGGGCCGTGCAATGTCAGATCTGCACCTTCCCCCGCACCGATCATTGCCGTCCAACCCGTTGGCTGCGCATATCCACCGTGACCCCTCACCCGAGGCGCTGTCGTGTGGATAGGCTTCCCATCTGGCACTCGCCGAGGAGCTTGAGCAGTCTATGCATCTGACCACGGAGGCCGGGGATCCGGTCGCGCCAGTCCTGTTCGAGGAGGACTCCCTCGGGCTCGCCCCGAACATCGTTCTTCCC
>JAFAWJ010000070.1 GCA_019242065.1 Chloroflexota bacterium | reverse complement strand
AGTGGGACGACGAGCAGCAGTTTTCACGTGGGGTTTCAGAATGCGGCGACGAATCCCGCGGCGTGCTCAAGCCCCGCCAGCACGGCCGCGGCGCAGAGGCTGATGATGCTGCCGCTCGAATTGGCGGCGCAGAGCCAGCCAGGTGTGTCGATCTTCGCGGCGGGGGACCAGCCTGGCGGAGCGGTACTTGCGGCGGACGACCAGCCTGGCGGGGCGGTACTTGCGGCGGACGACCAGCCTGGCGGAGCGGTACTTGCGGCACAGGCGCAGCCGGCGGGGTCGGGCTTTGACGCGGGGGACTTGCTCGCCAACTGGGTGCGTCGCTTCATTGGCTTCTCGGCCGTCGCCCTGTTGTTGATGCTGGTCATTCCCGCCGTGCCGCGCGCCGTCGTCGTCGCGACCGAAACGCCACCCTGGTCACGGCTGGGCGTCGGCCTGGCGGTGGCGCTGCTCTTGCCGCTGATCGGTCTGCTGGTGTTTGCCATAGGGCTGCCGCTCGGGCTGTGGTGGCTGGGCGTGATCTTGCTGGCGCTGTATCCCGTGGCGCTGATTCTGAGCATGAGCGTCTCGGGCCTGGCCCTGGGCAGCTGGCTGCAGGCGCGCGTCAATCAGCCGGGGGTGCCGACGCTGATCATGTTCGCGGTGGGCATGCTCATCCTGACGCTGGCCAGCCTGTTGCCGTACGTGGGGCCGGTGGTGAACATCCTGGCGGTGATCTTCGGACTCGGGACACTGGTGCTGGCGCCGAGGAGCCAGCGGCCGGCGGCGCCCGCACCAGTCGAGCCGCCGGCGCCAGAAGAGGCCGCGGAGCCCGTGAGCTCAGCACCCGTCGCCGCCTGAACGCGTTTGACTGACGCTCAGCTCATCCAGGTGTTGCCGAGGTACATCACGTCGTTGTAGCGAAACTCGAGACCCTGTACGGCGGCTTTGGTAATCACCCTGCTGGTGCTCGGCGCCAGGGGCAAACCGAAGCATTGATCCAGGATGAAGTCGTTGATCTGTGAGTAGATCTGCTTGCGCTTGGCGGCATCCGGCTCCGAACGGGCCGAGTCGACCAGCGCGGTGTAGCTGTCGTCCTTGAAGCCGGCGTTGTTCTGGCGTGGATTCAGGCTGGCCCCTGCCGCCAGCATGCTGACGGGCTCCATCGCCGCCCAGGAGTCGTTGAGTGTGTAGACGCCGTTGTACTTCTGATTGTGAATCGAGTCGAACAGGGCGGCGATGTCCATGCTCTGGACGTTGAGGGTCACGCCAATCTTCGCCAGGTCGGCCTGGTAAATCTGGGCGATCGTCGCGTACTCGGGCACCACGGGCGCATAGGCAAAATCCAGCGTCAGGTTGCTGACGCCAGCCTGTGACAGGAGGGATTTGGCCTTGTCGAGGTCCTGGGCATAGACGTTGTTTTTCGCCGCCTCATAGGCCGGCGAATTCGCGGGCCACGGCAGGTCCTCCGGCCCGACCAAGCCGAGCAGCACGGTGTCGGCGATGCGTTGTCGGTCGAGGGCGTAATTGAGCGCCTGCCGTACACGCTTGTCGTCCAGCGGCTTGAAGGTGACGTTGGGCTGGATCTGATACATGCCGGCGGCGGGTGTCAGCAACTGGGCGGTATAGCTGGGGTCCGACTTGAGACGCTGGTAGTCCTGCAGCGTCGGTCCATACGCAAGCTGGAGCGAGCCGCCTTCGAGGTCCGCCACCATGCTCTGGGCATCCTTGCGGACGTTGACGATCACCTCGTCGAGGTACGGCGTCCCGGTCTGCCAGTAGTTCGGGTTCTTCGTGAAGCGCATCGACTCACCCTGACGCCACTCCTGGAACACGAACGGACCGGTGCCCACCGCTTTGGTCTGCTGGTTGCTGCCGGCGTCGGTGTTTTGCTGGTCGAGCATGTTGACCACATGGAACATGTCGAAGACCGTTGGCCAGGGCTGCGAGGTCTGCAGCAGGACGGTGTACTTGTCCTGTGCGGTGAAGGTCGGGTCCTGTCCAAAGAAGCCGCCCAGGATGCCGACCGTCACCTTGGGATTCAGGGCACGCTGGAGATTCCAGACCACGTCGTCGGACGTGAACTCGCGTCCGCTGTGGTAGGTGACGCCCTGGCGCAGCTTGACGGTGATCTGCTTGCCGTCGGGGCTGACGTCCCAGCTCTGGGCCAGTTGCGGTTGCGGCGTCAGGTTCTGGTCGTAGCGGGCCAGGGTGTCGTACGCCATCCAGACGTGGAGCCCGCCGCTGGGTGACCAGTAGTGGCCGTCCAGGTTAGCGATATCGCCCAGTTTGGCGGTCTGGAGCGACCCGCCTGATTTGGGCTGAGTCGCGGCAGTTGCTGCGGCCGTCGGCTGCGCGGCGGCGACTGGCGCCGTCGTGGCCGGCTGGCTCGCGGACGCGGCGGTCGGCGTCGGGGCGGCCGGCGCGGCCGCGACGCCACATGCGGTCAGCACGACCGCGCCGGCGCTGACGCCGAAAAGTGTGAGAAATGTCCGCCGGCTGACCTGGCGGCTCAGTTGGTGATCCATGACACTCCACCCCCGATTGACTCGTGCCGTAGCTTACGGAATTTCCCGGTGGCCGACGCTGGAAAGGAGCCGGCCACCGCAAGGGGTGGACTCTCTCTAGGCCACTAGCTGCTCGCTTGTTGGGCCACCTCCGACTTCGGGTACCAGACTGCCTCGGGGGTGACGGTTTTCTCGGGCTCGGCGCCCGTGCTGTCCCACGCGGGCTGGTTGTCCTTGGTCATGATCGGCTTGACGCTCATATCGTGGTCGCACACGATCTGGCACGAGAGACGGACCTGACCGAGGAGCTCGCGCGTCGACAGGATCGCGTACTCGGCCTTGGTCATCGTGTCGGGTTCGCCCGCCTGGAACTCCACGCGGCAGGTGGTGCAGCGGGCGAAGCCACCGCATCGATGCCCGATGGCAATCCCCTGCGACTCGATTGCCAGTACGAGGCGCTGGTCTTCAGTCACATCAGCAGTGCGGCCGTCGACGGTCAACCTGGGCATAAGCGCACATTCTCCTCGGTTACGACTTGGGCGACGCCATGTGCGCCGCGCGATCTATCTTACGGGGCCGCGCGATAACACGGTAACCCGATCGGTGCGAGCCGCTTTACACTCGCAAGGTGAAAGCCGTCCAGCTCGTCGCGCCGCAGCAGCTGAAATTCGTCGAACTGCCGGCACCGGTGCCCAGCAGCGGGCAGGTGCTGGTGCGCATGGACTACCTGGCCGTGTGCGGCAGTGACCTCAAGTTCTACGAGCGCAACCTGCCCGACGTCATGTATCCGATGGGCCCAGGTCGACCCTGCCACGAGTGCGTCGGCACCGTCGAAGTCAGCACCGTCCCAGAGTTCAAACCCGGCGACCGCGTGATCGCGCTGATTCAGACAGGCGGCATGGTCGAGAGCGCGGTCCTGCCCGCCGAACTCCTGGTGCCGCTGCCAGACGCAGAGATCGATCCAGCGTTGTGGGTCCTGTGCCAGCCGATGGGCACGGTCATGTACTCGGTGCACCGTATCGGCAGCGTGCTCGGCAAGCGCGTGGTGGTGGTTGGCGCCGGTCCGATTGGTCTGTGCTTTACCGACCTGATGGTCCGTCATGGCGCGCGCCAGGTGATCACCACCGACGTGCACACCTACCGCCTGGAAACGGCGGCCCGGCTGGGCGCCACGCACACCATCGACGCGTCCAGAGAAAACGTCGCCGAGCGGGTCAGCGAGATTACCGGCGGAGAAATGGCTGACGTCGCGATCGAAGCGTGCGGACTGAGCGAGACCTATCAGCAGGTGTTCGACGTCATCCGCAAACAGGGCACCGTCGCCATCTTCGGCGTGCCGCATCTCGAAGACAGATTCTCATTGCAGTGGGACAGCGTCTACAACAAGCTGCCGACCATCATCGTCACCAACAGTGCCCAGGCGGGGGAGCGGACGTACTGGGTGGCGCTGTGCGTGGATCTGGTCGCGCAGGGCCGACTGGATCTGTCATACCTGGCGACGCATCAGTTCAGCTGGGACGAAGTGCCGGCCGCGTTCGATTTTTACAGCACCAAGAAGGACGGTGCGTTGAAGTGCGTGATCCACGTGCGGGACTGAGGCGTCACTCCGCAATCAAGCGATACCCGACACCGGGTTCGGTGACGATCCGCCGCCGGGAGCCGTCGCTGGACTCCAGTTTCTTGCGCAGGCGCGCGACGTAGACATGGAGTGAATGCGCCTGC
>JAFAWJ010000403.1 GCA_019242065.1 Chloroflexota bacterium | reverse complement strand
TCGTCGGCGTGAGGACAAACTCCACCGTCACGTTCGGCAGGTGTTGGAGCCGGGCGTACTCGGCATCGGCGTCATCGACGTGGAACTCGAGCATGACGCCGCCGTGCGCCGCCATCGCGTCCTGGCCGACGATCTGTCGAAACTCGGCCAGGGACCACAACGAAAAGACGCCGGGCTGCGTCGGGAACTGGCGATAGGCGCCACGCGAGTCAGGTTCCAACTGCAGGACCGCACGGTAGAAGGCGTCCAGGCGATCGATGTCGTCGGTCAGGACGCAGGTGTAGGTCAGATTGTGCATAGCGATCGTCCTCCAGTCTTCATTGTGCGGGTACGCTGTCTTTGCGCATAAGTTGGAAGGAGCGGTACGGATGGCCAGCAAGGGTCACGCGATCTACCTCGTGTACACCGACCTCGCGGATGACAAGGACGACCAGGAGTTCAACACCTGGTACGACACTCGGCACCTGCCGCAGTTGAAGGCCATTCCCGGCATCCTGGATGCGGCGCGCTATGTCGCGGTGCGAGGTGGGCCCAAATATCTGGCCGTCTACGAGCTGGACAGCGCCGAGGTCATCCACTCGGATGCCTTCGTGAACCGACCGCGGACCGACCAGGATCAGCGCATGTCGCCACGGGTCATCGGCAAGAACTTCACGACCGTCCTCGGCGAGCAGTTGTTCCCAGATGGGCTCGAGAATCCGGACCGCCCGATGGCCGCGGTGCTCCAGATCGGCCGCATGTCCGTGCCGGACAACGTCGACGCGGCGTGGAACGCCTGGTACAACGGGGAGTACATCCCCGGCTATCGGACGGTGCCCGGCGTCATTTATGCGCGCCGCTACCGCGTGCTGGAGGGCGAGGTGCGCTACAGCACCATCTACGAGTTCGAGAGCGAGGCGGTGCCTGAAAGTGCCGCCTGGAATTACCAGCGCGAGCACTCGTCGCCAAAATCGCACGAAATGCGCGATGTCATGACCATGGCCGCGGGCTCGCCCGGCGTCTACCGGCGGATCTGAGCCACGCCTCCGCGCTGGCTACGAGAAGGAGTATTGCAGCAAATGAAGGTATCCGACGCCCTGGCGAGCGCCTTCGTCAAGGAAGGCGTGACCACCGTCTTTGGCCTGATGGGCAACGGCAACATGTACTGGTGGCACGCCCTCGACCAGTATCCCGAGGTGGCCGTCCACGAGACGCGCTACGAGGGCACCGCGCTGACGATGGCCGAGGGCTGGGCGCGCGCCAGCGGTGAGCCCGGCGTGTGCACCGTGACCCAGGGGCCGGGCCTGAGCCAGCTCGCCACGGCGCTGGTCGTCGCCGCCAGGGCCAACGTCCCGATCGTCGTCTTTGCCGGTGACACAGCCCTCAACGATCCACACGGCGTCCAGCAGTTCGACCAGGCCAGGTTCGTCGAGGCGACGGAATCCGGGTTCGTGCCGATCTGGAAGGCGAGCGAGGCCGAAGAAGCGGTGCGGACGGCGTTTTATCGCGCGCGCGTCGAATCTCGCCCGATCGTGCTGAACGCGCCGATGGACATTCAGGCCGAGGAGTACGACGGCGACATCGACGAGTACCAGCCGTCGTCGACGCTGCTGCCGGGTCGCCAGCGCGTCCAGCCCGATCCTGACCTGCTGCGCGCAACGGTGGATCTGATTGCCGACAGCCGCAAGCCGGTGATCGTCGTCGGACAGGGCGCGTCCGCGGCGGGCGCTGGCGATGCGGTCATCCAGCTGGCGGACCGAATCGGCGCTCTGCTGGCGACGACGCTGCCGATGAAAGGCTGGCTCGCCGAATCCGAGTATCACGTCGGCGTGTCGGGTCTGTACGCCACCCGCACCGCCATCGAGTTGTTCGCGGATGCGGACGTGGTGATCGGCGTGGGCGCCAGCCTGAACCATTACACCACCGAGCACGGCTACATCTACCCCAATGCGAAGTACGTTCAGATCGACCTGAAGCCCTCCATCGTCATGGGCACCGGCAAGCGGGCCGATCACTATCTCCAGGGGGACGCGAAGCTCAGCGTCGAGCTGCTGGATCAGCAGTTGGCGGAGCGCGACTTCTCGAGCACCGGGTTCCGCACCGCCGAGACTCGCGGCATGCTGGCGGAGTACGATCCCGACCCGCGCGAGTTCGAGCTGGATCCCGGCACCGTCGATCCGCGGCGGGTCGCCTCCATCCTGGACGACGTTCTGCCGTCAGACGTGGGCGTGGTGCACGGGACCGGCCACTGTTCGGGCATTACCGGCATCTTCATGCGCAAGCCGCGCAAGCTCACGTGGGCCATCAACACGTTCGGGTGCATCGGGCAGGCGGTGCCGACCGCCATTGGCGCGGCGGTGGCGCTGGACGGGGCGCCGCTGGCGGTGCTGGACGGGGATGCCAGCACGCTGATGCACATGTCGGAGCTGGAGACGGCGGCGCGGCTGGGCGTCAAGCTGCTGGTCGTGGTGTTCAACGACGAGGCGCTCGGAGCTGAGTATCAGAAGCTGGTGTCCAAGAAGATGGACACGGGGGCCTCGGCCATCCCGACGCCGGACCTCGGGGCCGTGGCGCGGGCATTCGGCTGCCGCGGCCAGCAGGCGCGCACCTTGG
>JAFAWJ010000908.1 GCA_019242065.1 Chloroflexota bacterium | reverse complement strand
CGCGAATATGACCGTATGCAGCCGCTCGGCGCCGAGTTCACCATGCCGCCCACCAAAGTCACTGGATCCACCATCGCGATGGTCAAGGACACGTGCGGCAATCTCGTCCAGATCGTGGCACTGCAGCGCTGGAGCTGAAGCCGGGTGCACGCTGCTGACTCACACGACCGCATCCGCGTCCACGGCGCGCGCGAGAACAACCTGAAAAACGTCAGTCTGGAGATCCCAAAGAGAAGGCTGACCGTGTTCACGGGCGTCTCGGGCTCCGGCAAGAGCTCGCTGGTGTTCAACACCATCGCCGCCGAGTCGCAGCGACTGATCAACGAGACATACAGCGCGTTCGTGCAGGGCTTCATGCCGACGCTCGCGCGGCCCGACGTCGACGTGCTCGAAGGGCTGACAACTGCGATTATCGTCGACCAGCAGCGGATGGGTGCCGACACCCGCTCGACAGTGGGCACCGCGACGGACGCCAACGCGATGTTGCGCATCCTCTTCAGCCGACTGGGGCAGCCACATGTGGGCCCGCCCAATGCGTTTTCGTTCAACGTTCCGTCTGTTCGAGGCAGCGGCGCCATCACCGTCGGCGATGGCAAGGCCGTGAGACGGACCTTTACGCGACTGGGCGGCATGTGCCCGCGCTGCGAAGGCCGCGGCACGGTCTCGGATATCGACCTGGGCGAGCTGTACGACGATTCCAAGTCGATCGCCGACGGCGCGCTCACCATCCCCGGCTATAAGGTCGACAGCTGGTGGACGGTGGGGATCTACACCGCGTCGGGCTTTATCGACCCGAACAAGCCGATTCGCGACTACACGAAAAAGGAGCTCGACAACTTCCTCTACAAGGAGCCGACCAAAGTCAAAGTCAACGGCGTCAACCTCACCTACGAGGGGCTGATCCCGAAACTGCACAAATCGATGCTGTCCAAGGACCCCGACGCGCTGCAGCCTCACATCCGCGCGTTCGTGGACCGCGCCGTCACGTTCGCCACCTGTCCCGAGTGCGGCGGTAGCCGCCTCAGCGAGGCTGCTCGCTCGTCGCGTATCGGCAAGATCAACATCGCCGACGCGTGCGCAATGCAGATCAGCGACCTGGCCGAATGGGTCCGCGGCCTGAACGACCCGTCGGTGGCGCCCCTCCTCGCGGCGCTGCAGCGCATCCTCGACTCGTTCATCGAGATCGGACTCGGCTATCTCAGCTTCGACCGTCCGTCGGGCACGCTGTCAGGCGGCGAGGCGCAGCGCGTCAAGATGATCCGCCACCTCGGCTCTTCGCTCACCGACGTCACCTACGTGTTCGACGAGCCCACCGCCGGCCTGCACCCGCACGACATCCAGCGGATGAACGACCTGCTGCTGCGACTGCGGGACAAGGGCAACACGGTGCTGGTGGTAGAGCACAAGCCGCAGACGATCGCCATCGCCGACCATGTGGTTGACCTGGGACCCGGCGGTGGTGCCGCGGGTGGCAGCGTGTGCTTCGAGGGCAGCGTGAACGGGCTGCGAAGTAGCGACACGCTGACCGGGCGGCACCTCGGTTTTCGCGCCGCGCTCAAGCCACAGACCCGCCGACCGACCGGCCAGGTGAAAATCCGTGGCGCGAACCAGCACAACCTGCGCGACGTGAACGTGGACATCCCACTTGGCGTGCTGTGCGTCGTCACCGGCGTTGCCGGCTCAGGAAAGAGCACGCTGATCCATGGGTCGATGCCGAAAGGCGCGGGTGTCGTGTCCATCGACCAGACGCCGATCCGCGGCTCGCGACGCAGCAATCCCGCGACCTATACCGGACTGCTCGACCCGATCCGGACGGCGTTTGCCAAAGCCAACGGCGTCAAGCCGGACCTGTTCAGCGCCAACTCCACCGGAGCCTGTCCGAGCTGCGACGGCAACGGCGTCGTCTACACGGAGCTCGGCGTCATGGCGACCGTGGAGACCGTCTGCGAGGAGTGCGAGGGGAAGCGGTTCCAGGCGAGCGTGCTCGAGTACCGGCTGGCCGGACGCAACATCAGCGAAGTCCTGGCGATGCCCGTCGGCGAGGCGCTGGCGTTTTTCGGCGATGGTGCGGCCAGAACGCCCGCGGCCCAGAAAATCCTCAGTCGGATGTCCGACGTGGGACTCGGCTACCTGACCCTTGGTCAGCAGCTCACCACGCTGTCTGGCGGCGAACGGCAGCGGCTCAAGCTGGCGATCCAGATGGCCACCGATGGCGGCATCTATGTCCTCGACGAGCCGACCAGCGGTCTGCACCTGGCCGACATCCAGCAACTCCTGGAGTTGCTGGACCGACTGGTGGAGTCGGGCAAGTCGGTGATCGTGATCGAGCACCACCTGGCCGTCATCGCGCACGCCGACTGGATCGTCGACCTGGGGCCGGGGGCCGGGCATGACGGTGGCCAGATCGTGTTCGAGGGCCTGCCCGCGGACCTGGTCGCCAGGCGTGACACGTTGACGGGCCAACACCTGGCGGAGTACGTGGGCGCGGGCTAGGCGTGCTAGCTGAGGCTATCTTCGGCCACAACGGCTCGCTCCTCCCAGTAGCCGGCTCGCGCGCGGGAAGGCGTTACTCGGCGGTGGCCTTCTGCTCGTGGTACTCGGATATGTCCTCATAGACGGAGTCTGGAAACCGTAGCTCACGGTACACGTTGCAAGTGTCCGGGTCGTCCGGAGTGGGACAGATCGGAAAGTCCTGCTGGCGCTGCCACTCCAGGATCCGTTCGCGGCGCGGCGGATTGTAGTCTCGACCCTCCACCTGGTGCACCAGCGCGCGCGCCTCGTCTTCGGTGAAATCTCGGTCCTTGCGCAGCCAGTCGGTGACCTCCGCGTCAGTGGCGAAATGACGGGCGACCATGGCGAAGACCAGCCGACCGTAATGACCGATGTCCTGGCCCTGTTCGAGCGCATCCAGCAGATGGGCCATCATGGGCGATTCACGCAGATTGTCAATGCTCATGCAGCTTGCGTAGCGGCAAGTTTGATGCCAGACCAGAACACTCGTTCGACCGTTATGGCCGCTACGCTAGCTGGCTATGGCCAGTACCCGACACCTCGTCGATCCCGAGCTGCTGCCAGCGCTCGACGCCGCCCCGCCGTCACAACTCAGCGGCGCGACCCTCAGCGGTCTGCGCGCTGCGCGCGCCGCCGCGCTCGAGCAAGAGCTGCTGCTCGAGCCGGATGTCCCCAACGTCGACGTCGCCGAGCGGTCGATAGCTGGCCCAGACGGCGCACCCAATGTGCGAGTCCTGCTCTATACCCCGGCACACGCGGAACGGAGCCGGCCGGCGTTGCTCTGGATCCACGGTGGCGGCTACGTGATGGGCACGCCTGAAGCGGACGGCTTCAAGATGAAGTCGCTAGCCGCGGAGGTCGGCTGCGTGGTGATCTCGGTCGACTACCGCCTGGCGCCCGAGGCGCCGTATCCAGCCGGTGTGGAAGACTGCTACGCCGCACTCCGCTGGACCCACGCCCAGGCCGAGGGTCTTGGAGTGGACCGCGAGCGAGTTGCCATCGGTGGATCGAGTGCGGGTGGTGGACTGGCGGCGGCGCTGGCGCTCCTCGCGCGCGACCGCGGCGAGCTGAAGGTCGCGTTCCAACTATTACTGGTTCCGATGTTGGACGATCGCACCGTGGTCGCCGACGATCCACACCCGTTCACCGGCGAGTTCACCTGGACGACCAGTCACAACCTCTTCGGGTGGACCGCGCTGCTGGGTCAGACGCCCGGCGGAGCGGACGTGTCCCCGTACGCGGCCCCCGCGCGCGCGGACTCGCTGGCAGGTCTGCCGCCGAGCTACGTTGCCACCGGTGCGCTGGACCTGTTCCTGGAGGAGAACCTGGAGTATGCGCGGCGGCTGGCGCGCGCGGGCGTACCCATGGAGTTGCATGTCTATCCGGGCGCGTACCACGGCTTCAGCCGTACTGCCGACGCGCGCGTGAGCAAAGCCTACGTCCGCGATCACACGCAAGCGCTCCAGCGCGCCTTCGAGTCCAGGCCAGCGCGCGTACCGGTCTCAGCCTAGACGCCGCATGGCAAACCCTCTCACAGACTGGCGGGTCGATCCCGGCCAGATCACGACCACCGGCACCGATCTGCGCCGGCCGGAGTGTGTGCTCGCCGAGCGCAACGGCACGCTCTGGGCGGCGGATCTGCGCGGCGGCGTGCTGGGCATCGCAGCCGACGGCTCGCAGCGCGTCGTCAGGCCAGCGGCTGGCGGTGGACCGTTCGCGCCGGAGCCGTTCGTACCCGGGATCATCCCCGACGGGACCGAGGGTCTGTCGCTGCCAAACGGCCTGGCCTTCGACGTCGACGGCAGCTTCCTGGTCGCCAACTTCGGCACCAAGGTCCTCGAACACCTGACGCGCGACGGCACCCATCGGGTCGTGCTGGACCAACTCGACGGCCAGTCACTCGGACAGACCAACTTCGTGCTGCGCGACCGGAGCGGGCGGCTGTGGTTCACCGTCACCACGCGCCAGGACCCGTGGACGCAGGTGGGCCGTGCGCGGATCGCCGACGGCTACGTGGGACTCATCGACGCCAGTGGCGCGCGGATCGTCGCCGACCACTTCGCTGGCACCAACGAGGTCCGGCTGGATCCGAACGAGGAGTGGCTGTACGTAGTCGAGACGTCGGGCAGCCACATCAGCCGCTTGCGCGTGCAGTCGGACGGGTCGCTCACGGATCGGCAGGTGTACGGTCCAGAGGACCTCGGGGGCCGACCGGATGGCATGGCGTTCGACGCCTACGGGAACCTGTGGATCACGCTGGTCTCCCACGACCGGCTGGTGGCCCTGACGCCCGAGGGGGACGTGCTGCCGCTGTGGGACGACGGCGACCCAGAAGCGAAGGCGAGTCGCGATCGAGCAGAGCGTCAGGGATCCGTGACACCCGAACTGGTGGCCGCCGCACGCGGCCGCCTGGCGCCGCGGATGGCGAGCGTCACCTTCGGCGGCGAGGACCTGTCCACGGTCTATGTCGGCTCGTTGCTCGGGACGACGCTGCCCACCTTTCGATCGCCGGTCCCAGGCCAGCCGATGGTCCACTGGAACGCGTCCTGGTCGACATGAGCTTACCGACCGCGCAGCGGCGTCTCGATTACCCTGAACCCAGTGGGTGACCGCCGGCTGATCACGCTCGCGCTGTTCGTCGCGACCTTCCTCGTGTCCCTTGACGCGTCCGTGGTGACGACCGCCATGCCGACGGTCATCGGTCAGATCGGCGGTATCGAGCTCTACGCCTGGGTGTTCGCCGCATACCTGCTCGCCAGTACCGTCACCGTGCCGATCTACGGCAAGCTGGCCGACCTGTTCGGGCGCAAGCCGGTGTTCCTGGCATCGATCTCGGTGTTCCTGGTCGGGTCGATGCTGTGCGGCCAGTCCCAGACGATGGAGCAGCTGATCGCGTTCCGGTTCTTGCAGGGTCTCGGCGCCGGTGGCGTGCTGCCGATGAACCAGACCATCCTCGGCGACGTGTATCCCCTCGAGGAGCGGGCGCGCATCACCGGCCTGTTCAGCACTATCTGGGGCATTTCGGGCCTGCTCGGGCCAGCCATTGGCGGGTTCCTGACCCAGTACGTCAGCTGGCGGTGGGTGTTTTACGTCAACTTTCCGCTGTGCGTACTGTCGCTGATCCTGATCTCGACGCTCTTCCACGAGCACGTCCAGCGACGCGCGCACGCGATCGACTACCTGGGCGCCGCGATTCTCTCGATCTCGGTCGGCAGCCTGCTGGTCGCCCTGCAGGGCACCGGCAACCAGGCGCTGACGACGATCCTGTTCTGCCTCGCGTTCGTCCTGGTGCCGGCGTTCGTCTGGCGCGAGCGGCGAGCACCAGAGCCGCTGGTCCCCCTGTGGCTGTTCACCCGGCGGGCAATCGGCGTGAGCACGCTCGGCGGGTTGCTGCTGGGATTTGCGCTGTACAGCAACGAGACGTTCGTTCCGCCGTTTTTGCAGGGAGTCATGGGCGCATCGCCCACCATTTCCGGGTTCATCCTGGCCGGCGAGTCGGTGGGCTGGCCCATCGCCTCGACGATTGGCGGCCGCCTACTGCTCCGGATTGGTTTTCGGGGTCCTGGGGTATTGGGCGGCCTGGTGCTGGCGACTGGATTCTCGCTCCTGCTGACGCTGTCGCCGGGCTCCAATTTGTTGTTGGCGTTGGGAATCACCTCGATCAACGGATTCGGTTTTGGCTTCTACACCGTGGCCACGATCCTGGCGGCGCAGACCGCGGTTGGCTGGGAGCACCGCGGGGTCGTGACCAGTGCGACCCAGTTCGCGCGCAATATTGGCGGGACGATTGGCGTGTCGATTGCGGGGGCGATCTTCACGTCGCGACTGACGGCCTCGGCCGGCGGGCTGACGGCTGGGCTGGATCCGAATGACGTGCTCTCGAGCGCGGTGCGGGCAACGCTGACGCCTGAGAACCTGAGCGCGCTGCAGATCGTGCTGGCGAGCTCGCTACGACCGGTGTACGTGATGCTGGTGGGCGTGGCGCTGGCGGCGGCGCTGGTCGCGGTGTTCCTACCCGGCGGTCGTCCGCGCGAGGTGAGCGACGCAGGCGCACCCGCGGCATACTGACGCGCTCACTCGTTAGACGCGCTCGGCGAGCAGCCCGCTGAGGGCGACGCACACCATGATCGCGGCCGCGGGCCACACCAGCAGCAGCGGCGTCGTCAGGAAAAATGGCTGCGCATCATTGAGCATCGCGCCCCACTCGGCGGTGGGCGGCTGGGCGCCGAGGCCAAGATACGACAGCGCCGAAAGGGTCAGCATGAACTGTCCAAAGGCCAGCGACACGACGATCGCCGCGCGGCCGGCGATCGCGGGACCAACGTGCCGCACCAGCACTCTGGATTCGCGAGCGCCGAGCGCCCGCGCGGCTTCGACGTGCGTCGCGTTCACCTCGGTCACCAGCAGTCCGCGCAGCAGCCAGGCCGGAGCGGCCCAGCCGGTGGCGATCACCGCCACCATGGCGTTGCTCAGTCCAGGGCCGAGCAACCCGATGACGGCGATGGCGACCACCTGGGTCGGCAGCGCCAGACACATGTTGACCAGCAGCAGGCTCGGTCTGCGCGCGCCGGCCGACGGCAGTGTAGTGGCCACCGCCATCACACCACTCACTACCAGCGTGAGCAGCAGCACGAGCAAGGCAGCGCCCAGTGTCGTGCGTGCGCCATAGACCAGGCGCGTCCATTCGTCGCGTCCGAACTGGTCGGTGCCAAGCCAGTGCGCGCTGCTGGACGGCAGCAGTTGCTGGCTCAGGTCGACCGCGTAGGGGTCGTACCTGGCGACGACGTCTGGCCGAACGAGCACAACCAGGACTACGATGCCGAAGCCGACGATCAGCGCGCGTCCGAGGTTGCGTCGTGGATGGCCGCCGATCCACCGGTTCCGACGTCCGGCGACGGGACTGGCAGAGCGACCCAGTCCAACGAGCGAGGTCCCGCGCTCAGGAGCGGTGGACCAGCTCAGGTGACAGGGCCCTCCGGGCCGTGGGATCCAGCGCTCCGTGCAGGACGTCCGTGGCGGCGTTGATCAGCAAATAACACACGCCCAGAACCAGCAGGTACGTCTGAATGACCGGGTAGTCGCGGCGGAGGATGCTCTCGGTCGCCAGCCGGCCCACGCCTGGCCAGGCGAAGACCGTCTCGATGATGATCACACCTCCTAGCATCTGCGCCGCCGCCAGTCCCAGCGCCTGCACGCTGGGACCCAGCGCGCGCGGGGCCGCGTGGCGCAGCAACACCTGACGGCGACTGAGTCCCTTGGCCTGCGCGACGGTGGTGAATTGCTCGGCCATGGCGGTCGCCAGGCCGGCGCGGAACAGTCGCACCTGGAGCGGCAGGTAGGCGATCGCCAGCGCGACCGCGGGCAGGATGACGGAATTCCACTGGTTGTCGCCGGCGACCGGCAGCCAGCGCAGTCGGGCGCCGAAGGCCGTGATGAGCAGCACGCCGACCAGGTACGCCGGCGCCGACGATGCCGTCAACGCCACGCCTCGAATCAGGCCATCGGTCCAGCCACCGGCGAACACCGCCAGCAGGCCACCACCCAGTCCGAGGACGGCGACGATGACCAGCGCGGCGCCGGTCAGCTCGAGCGTCGCCGGCAGGCGATCGAGGAACTCGTTGGCTACGGGCTCGCCGCTGGCATAGGAGCGGCCGAAGTCCAGCCGCGCGACCTGGGTAAGCCAGATGACGTACTGCTCGGGCAGCGGTCGGTCTAGACCGAGGTTGGCGCGCAGGGTGGCGACCGCCTCGGGTGTGGGTTCGCCGCCGGTGGCGCGCAGGAGTCGGTCGGCTGGATCGCCGGGCGCCAGGTGGACGAGTCCGAAGGCGATCACGCTCAGGAACAGCAGCGCGGCGAGGCGCACGCCCAGCGCACGGGCCAGCCAGCTCGTGCCCTCAGCCAACATCGCTCGATCGCGCCTCCGATGAGCGGCTCAGCTCGTCACATGGAGCTGGTTGTCGATGATGTAGTAGTCACTGGGATACGGCTCGTAGTCCTTGAGCCGCGCGTCCAGTCCGACGGCGAACTTCGGCACCACCAGGTAGATGTTCGGCGCCTGGTCGAGCACGTCCTGCTGGATCTGTTGCGCCAGCTGGCCGCGATCCGTCGATGCCGCGTTCAACTCGGCGATCTCGCCGTCGATCGTCGGCGAGCTGAATCCTCCAAAATTCGACGGCGCACCGGTCTTGTAAAAGAGGTTCAGCAGCGTCGACGGATCCGCGGTCGGCGCGGTATTGACGGCATACATGGACGCATCGAAACTCGGATCTTTCAGCGCGCTGTTGATGTCGTCGACCTGTCGGATATCGGCCTGAATGCCGACGTTCTTCAGCTCCGACTGGATCGCGACGGCCATGGCGCCAAGCTCCGGCCGCTGCGGATAGGACAGCAGGGTAAACGCCAGATTGGTGCCGTCTTGACTGCGCACCCCGTCGGGCCCCAGCGTCCAGCCGGCGGCGTCGAGCTTTTGATTGGCTTGATCGGGATCGAAGCCATAACCCGTCTGGAGGCTGAACGGAAAGACCGTCGAGAAAGGTCCGGTGGCAGGC
Source organism: Chloroflexota bacterium (assembly GCA_019242065.1). The sequence goes on along the minus strand of JAFAWJ010000908.1, from coordinate 184 downwards.
ACGGCCGCGCCCCGCAGCACGTTCGAGGCCAGCGCCGCGCGATCGACGGCCAGGCTCATGGCCTGGCGGACCGCCTGGTCCTGAAACTGCGGCTTTCTCACGTTGAGCACCATGAAGTACTGGTAGGCGACCGTCGGCGCTTTGACGGTCAGATCCGGCCGCTGCTGGAGGGTGGCGACGCCCT
>JAFAWJ010000367.1 GCA_019242065.1 Chloroflexota bacterium | reverse complement strand
TATCGTCGCGGGCGCTGCTGACCACGTGCGCACCGCGCGGGTCGAGCGGCAGATCGTCGGTAAGCAGGGCTGGCGAGACCAGCGGCCGCAGACTGACGACGCGCAGATCGCGCGTCGCTTCGGACGCGGCTTCCGAGGTGGACATGACGTGCCTCAAGAGTATCGCCCGCTGGCGACGCGCTGGAGGCCCCGAGAGCCAGGTCGTCCGTCGGTCCGGCCCACCTGGCGTCGATCGTCCATCGCCGCCGCAGCTAGCGTGGAGCGTGTCAGGACATGGCTTGGGGATGCAGATGGCTAATAAAGTCCTGGCTCGCGGGTTCCAGCAGCGACTGCAGCCCGACATACACAAACTGCACGCCCAGCTCCAGGTAGTGATCGACCGTCTCCGGCGTCGTCAGTGTCCCCGAGACACGCCCCGCCGCCCGGATTCGTCGCAGCGCGTCGTCGATGGCACGCTGCACCGTCGGATGACCCGCCTGCCCCGGCAGATCCATCGACTGGGCCAGGTCGCCAGGTGCGACGAAAAAGACGTCGACGTTGTCCACCCGCAGGATGTCATCCAGGTTATCCAGCGCCTCCGTCTCTTCCAGCATGACTGCCACCAGCGTCGAGGCGTTCGCCTGGCGGGCGTAGTCGGCGGCAGGCACCCCGAACGCGCCGCGCCAGCCACTCCAGCCACGGTGGCCAAGTGGCGCGTATTTGGCATGTGCGACCACTTCTGCCGCTTCGTCCGCGGTATTGATGTGCGGCACCTGGATACCGCCGGCACCGCGGTCGAGTGCGCGCGTGATGGTGGCCGCATCGTTGGACTGGACGCGCACCACCGAGCTGTAGCCGGCGACTTCCGCGGCGCGGACCATGTGCTCGACTTCCTCCCAGCTGGCTGGACCATGCTCGCAATCCAGGAACACGCCGTCGAATCCGAAGTGTCCCAGCAGCTCGATTAGTCCGGCGGAGGTCGCATACGGGGCGATGATGGTCGCGGGCTGCCCCGCGGCGAGTTTGTCTTTGAGAGAATTGCTCATCGGCACCAGCGCTCAGGCTACGTCGAAACGCTCGGCGCCGACTATCAGGCCGAGCAGATCAGTCGAATCCGTTGCGCTTGTCTTGCGCTCGCCGACAAGTCGACCGCGCCGCATCACCACAATCCGGTCGGTGACGTCGAGGACATCCTGCAAATTGTGACTGATGATGATGACGCCGACACCATGTTCGCGCAGCGTCCGCACCAGCGTCAGCACCTTGCGCTGCTCGGCGACACCCAGCGCCGCGGTTGGCTCATCCATGATCATCAACTGCGCGTTCCAATACACCGCACGGGCAATCGCCACCGCCTGTCGCTGGCCACCGGACATCTGACGGATCGGTCGCGACAACGCCGGAATTCGGATGTCGAGCTGGTTCAAAATCCGACGGGATTCGTCGAGCATGCGACGACGGTCCACCGCGTGGAGAATGCCCAGGATGTTCCGGACCGGCTCGCGCCCCAGAAAAATGTTGGCGGCCGCGTCCAGGTTTTCGCACAACGCCAGATCCTGGTAGATCGTCTCGATTCCAATTCGGCGCGCGCCCTCGGGTGTCGAAAAGCTGACCGGGACGTCGTGCCAGAGCAGCCGCCCACCATCCGGCTGGTGCACACCGGAGATCATCTTGATCAGCGTGGACTTGCCCGCGCCGTTGTCACCCAGCACGCCGAGAACTTCGCCGGCGTACACGTCCAGGCTGACGTGATCGACCGCTACCAGACCGCCAAAGTGTTTCGACAACTCCACACCGGAGAGCAGAGGCGTCGGCGTCCCCGACACCTAGCGGACCACCCGCGTCTTCGCCTGGTCGACCAGCACCGCAAGGATAATGACGATCCCGACGGCCACAAATTGCCAGAACGGATTGATCGCCAGGATGACCAGTCCGTTCTGGATGACCGAGATGATCAGGGCACCGATCAGCGTGCCGAGAATCGTGCCTTCGCCGCCAAACAAGGAGGCTCCGCCGATTACGACCGCGGCGATGGAGTCCAGCAGCAGGGGATCGCCGGCATTCGCGGCTCCATTGGTAAATCGCATCGAGTACACGAACCCGGCAATGGATGCCAGCAGCGCGGACAGGACATAAATCCGAAACAGGTGCCGTCGCACCGGAATGCCGGCGCGGAGCGACGCTTCATTGTTGCCACCTACGGCGTACGTGTGCTGGCCGAAGCGCATGTGCGAAAGCAAAAACCAGCAGGCGACGACCAGCACGATAGTGACCGTCACGGTATTCGGCAGGATGCCCACGACCTGCCGTAACTGCGCCCCCGCCAGACCGGGCGGCGGATTGAACACGGTGAAGCCGACCGGCCGGTAGTAATACAGCAAATATCCGTTGCCGACCTGCCCCAGTCCCCGCACCTGGATACTGACCGGCTGGCCGCCGGACAGAATAAAGCCGACTCCGCGCGCGATTCCATAGACGCCCAGCGTGCCGATAAACGGTGGGACCCGCAGTCGCGCGATTAGCACTCCGTTGATGAAGCCAGCGGGCACACCGGCAATCAGCGCCGCGGCCAGACCAACCGGTACCGCGACCAGCAGTGACGCATCCGGGCCCAGCCGGGAAATGGCCAGGGCGGTTCCGACCGAACTGAGACCCATGACGAAACCGGTGGACAGGTCAATTCCGCCGGAGATGATCACAAACGTCTGGCCCAGCGCCATGATCAGCATGATCGCCATGTTGGCGCCGATGGCCTGGAAGTTGAACAGGTCCAGGAAGCCCTGGCCCGTCGCCGAGAAGAAGATGACCAGGACGAGCAGAAACAGCCACGCCCAGAACCGGCTCGCGAAACTGAGAGCCCGGTTCGGGCGCGGCTCGACGTCCTCGTGCTCGAGGCTCGGCGCGTTACTCTCCCTTGTAGATTGCGTCCTGAGCTTCCTGGGTGTCCACGTTGTCGCGGGTGATCACGACGTAGCCGGTTGGCACACGTTTCTGGATTTGCGACGTGTCGCCGCTGATTGCCTGCATCGCGTAGTCGACGCCGGTGGTGCCCATGTCGGCTGGTTTCTGGGCGATGACCAGGTCGACCGTGCCGGCGCGCAAATCCGCAATAGCCTGCTCCGGCGCGTCGAAGTTGGCGATCTTCACGCTGCCAGACAGATTGGCATTTTTGATTGCCTGGGCGGCCCCCTCGGCACTGAACAGGTTGGCGCCGAAGATACCCGTCAGGTCGGGTGTGCGCTGGAGCACGGCCGAGGTCTGCTGCGCGGCGGTCGCGGCGCTGTCGCCGTTGTAGTCCACGCCGACGAGGGTCGCCTGGTCACCGGCTGCTTGAATCGCCTGCCGGCAGCCCTGCTCGCGCTGATCGGTGGTGCTGATGCC
>JAFAWJ010000547.1 GCA_019242065.1 Chloroflexota bacterium | reverse complement strand
CCGTCGCGAGAGCCTGATTCCGATCCTGATGCTCACCGCGCGCGACGCGGGCGCCGATAAGGTGACGGGCCTGGATTCCGGCGCGGACGACTACGTGGTCAAGCCGTTCGAGAACGACGAGCTCATGGCTCGCGTGCGCGCGCTGCTCCGGCGCGTGCAGCCGCGCCAAGTCGAGATCCTGCGCTTTCAGGACGTCGAGCTGATCCCGAGCGAGCGCGAAGCGACACGCGGTGACGATGCGCTCGAGCTCACGGCTCGCGAGTACGACCTGCTCGAGTTGTTTCTGCGCTACCCGCGCCAGGTGCTGACGCGGGAACAGATCCTGCAGGCCGTCTGGGGGTTCGACTATCTCGGCGACTCGAACCTCGTCGACGTTCGCATCAAATACTTGCGCGATAAGTTGGAGTCTGGCGGGCGATCGCGCCTGATCCAGACGGTCCGCGGCGCCGGCTACGCCCTTCGGTTATGAAACGCATGCTGCGTCTCGGCATGTCCCTGCGGACACGCCTGACGCTGTGGTACGGCGCGCTGCTGGCCCTGACGCTGCTGGCTTTCAGCGGCCTCGTGTATTTCACCCTGCAGCAAAGCCTGTCCAGCAGCCTGGACGAACGCCTGACGCTGCGCGCCGATCAACTGCGTCGCGAGGTCGGGCCCAGCATCGGTAACTTCCTGCAGCCCGAGGACGTCGCCCCCGGCGTGCAGCTGCAGTCGACGCTCAGCGAGTTCGTCGGCACCGGCGTGTACGTCCAGCTGCTGAACCAGAAGGCGGCCGTCATTGCCACGCCGCCGAATCTCGTCGGCGAACAGTTGCCCGTGCCCGCCAGCAGCCGCCAGGCAATTGCCGAAGACCGGCCCATCTTCGATACGGTGCCGGTCCAGAACAACTCGAGCGTGCGCCTGCTGACCCAGCCGCTGCACCTCGAGGGTACCGACGAGGTGGTCGGGGCGGTCCAGGTGGCCGAGTCGCTCTCACCGCTGGACAACACCATGTCGGCCGTCTCGCGGCTGCTGCTGTCCGCCGGAGCAGGCGCGCTGTTGCTGGCAGTCGTCGTCGGCTGGCTGCTGACGCGGGCCGCGCTGAGTCCCGTCTATCGGATCACCGATACTGCACGGCACATCGCGGCCACGGGCGACTATCGCCAGCGCCTGCACGTGACGCCGCCGCGCTTCGGACACGGCGATGAGCTGTTTTTCCTGGCAGGGACGTTCAACGACATGATCGCCCGTCTCGAGCACATGCTCGAATCGCAGCGGAGATTGCTCGCCGACACGTCACATGAGCTGCGCAATCCGATCACGATCATTCGCGGCAATCTGGCGCTGCTGCGACGTCAGAACATCCCCGACTCCAGCCGCGCAGAGGCCATCGTGGAGGCCGAAGAGGAAGCCGCACGCATGGGCCGTCTCGTTGGCGACCTGCTCCTGCTCGCGCGCGCAGATACCGGCGACATGGCCAGTTTCCAGCGTGAGCGCGTCGACCTGGGCGATCTGGCCACCGAAGTAGTCGAGCAAGCCCGTCCGCGCGCCACCGGTTACAACCTGAGCGTCACGTGCGACAGCCGCTGCATCGTCCTGGGCGACCGCGACCGACTGAAGCAGCTGGTCACCAACCTGGTCGAGAACGCAATTCGGTACACGCCGGCGGGCGGCAACGTCGACGTTCGCGTTAAAGGTGCGCCCGGTCTGCAACAGCGAAGCGCGACCGTTCGTTCTCGAAATGCGCGTGAGACGGGCAGCTCGATAGCCATGGCCAACTTGACAATCTCTGATACCGGGATCGGCATCGCATCGACCGACCTGCCGCATGTCTTCGAGCGGTTCTACCGCGCGGATAAAGCGCGCTCGCGCGCCCACGGCGGTACTGGCCTGGGCCTGTCCATCGCCGAATACATCGTTCAGGTCCACGGTGGCAGCATCGAAGCCGCCAGTGGCGGGATCAATCGTGGCAGCACCTTCACGGTTCGATTGCCGTTGGCACCGCGCGCCGATCCCACGCGCCCGATCGTGCCGCCGCCCGCAGCCGTCGCCATCGGCCGATGACACGCGCGCTAGCCCGAGCGCTGGTGCTTGGCGCCCTGGCCTGCTCGGTCTGGCTGGCGCCCGCCTTTGCCGCCGATTCGAGCAACACCACGCCCGCTCCAGCCGGGATCGACTGCGACAGCGCAGGCAACGTGTATGTCAGCGACTATGCCCTGGACCGCCTGGTCAAGTTCGGACCGGACGGATCGGTGCTGGGCGAGTGGGGCGGCAGCGGCGTGGCGCCCGGCCAGTTCAGCGGGCCATTCGGGGTGGCCGTCGACGCCAGCAACTCGGTGTTCGTGGTCGATCAACTGAACAATCGCGTCCAGCGCTTTGCCTCCGACGGCACCCTGCTGTCCAGCTGGGGCGTGGCTGGTGCGGCGCCTGGCGAGCTGCGGACGCCGTTCGGCGTAGCGGTCAGCAATGGCCACGTGTACGTGGCTGACTTCGGCAACGATCGGGTGCAGGTCTTTGGCGTGGACGGTTCGCTGCTGTCGTCCTTCGGCACGCGCGGTTCTGGCGACGGCGAATTCCAACGTCCGGCTGACGTGGCCGTCGGTTCGGACGGCTCGCTGTACGTGACCGACCACTTCAACGATCGGGTGGAGCGCTTCAGTGCCGACGGTCACTACCAGGCCCAGTTGGGCACGCTGAGCTCACTGGCTCTCAGCCCGGGCGCCCTGGCGCCGGCGGCGGGCCCGACCGCGACCCAGACTTCTGCCCCTGCCGCGACGTCGTCGCCCACCGTGTCTCCGCTCCTGGCCAGCGTCACGCCGACCGCCAGCACCACGTCCGTGCTCACACCCGTCCCATCGCCAACCATCACGGCCGCTGCCACCTCGGTGCCGACCGCCACCGCGACGCCATTCGCCGGCGGGTTCGTGATTTCCGCGACGACGCCGACGCCAACCCTGTCCGCGGCCGACGCGCAGCTCCGTCGACCCGAGGGCGTGACCGTCGACCATGACGGCAACCTCTGGGTCGCCGATTACGGCCGCGACCGCGTCGTCAAGCTCGCGCCCGACGGTCGCCCGCTGCTCGCCCTCGGCAGCCGCGGGTCAGGCCCCGGCGAGTTCGTAGGACCCAAAGGCGTCGCCGTCGACCCGCTCACCGGCCACCTGTACGTGACCGACACCGGCAATGGCCGCGTTCAGCGCCTGGCGCCCGACGGTACCGCCGAAGCCGCCTGGCCGATGCCCCCCATGCCGCCCGCCGCCCAGTAAGCCGCATTTGTTTGTGGCTGTGTGTCGATCCGTAATTCTTCCGTAATCCTGGCATAAACCTCGCGTAATCGCCGGCCAATATCGTGAAGATATGCGCATTGCCGACGCACACCCGGTGGCCGAGACGCGCCGTGACCCGATCGCCGTCGAAGAAGCGTTCGCCACGCATTACTCCGCCGTTTTCCGTCAGGTTCAGCGACTCATGCGTGACCCCGATGACAGCTACGATCTCACGCTGACCGCCTGGGAGAAGGCGCAGCGTGCCTGGGATCGCCGTCCGTCCGTCGCGCTCGAGATCAAGCCGTGGTTGTTCCGCATCGCTCGCAACGCCTGCGTCGACGAACTGCGCCGCCGTCAGCTCGTGCGCTGGGAACCCCTCGAAGGCACCCGGCGCACCGCCTCGGGCGAGACGACCACCGCATCGCCAGCCTCGCTGCTCAGCAGCGACAGTCATGATCCGGAGCGAGAAGTCCTGCGCAGTGAGCGCGCCGACCTGGTCCGCCAGGCGCTGCGCCGCTTGCCGAATCGCTACCGCGCCTGCTTGCTGATGCGTGAAGCCGAGGGTCTGTCGTGTGAGGAGATCGGCAGTCGTCTGCAGCTGTCCTCAGGCGCGGTCCGCACGACGCTGTGCCGCGCACGCCAGCGGCTGCGGACCGAGTACGTCGCGCTCGGCGGCGAAGCTGCCTGATCTGAGAACTGACCAGGTTCCGCGGCGGCACGCGCTAAGCTGTGAGCATGGTCGTGCCGCCGTACTGTCGAGCGATGGACGGCCGCGTGTATCGCGTGGTGCGATCGTCGCGGATGGTGTCGCCGGACCGGGTGCGTTTCGCACTTCGCGCCCAGTCCCTCAAGCCCGACAGCCAATGCCCCGATCTGGAGCTCGCGCGTGAAGTGGATGCCGAGGCGATTCGCGACAAAATCGCCAATCATCACGCGATCCCCACGCCGGAATCGACCTTCGAAGCGCTCTGGGAGCAACTGCGGGTGGATCTCGACTCCCACGGTCGTCCATAGCTATCCTGCACGCAGCGGCCGTGCGACGGGGCCGGTCCGCGGCGGGTTTCACTCCGCCTTCCCTACACTTCTCGATGCCGAGGAGGAGATGTACGCATGACATTAACACCGGACGAGCTCGCCGGTCCGGCGCTGACGTCGGCTGGAGGACTTGACCGAAATATCGCCATGGAGCTGTGCCGGGTCACCGAAGCGGCCGCCCTCGCGTCAGCACGCTGGATGGGTCGGGGCAACAAGAATGCCCTGGATCAGGCGGCGGTCAACGCCATGCGTGACCGCCTCAAAGTCATCCAGATGGACGGCGTCGTCGTCATCGGCGAAGGCGAAAAAGACGAAGCGCCCATGCTGTACATGGGTGAGCGCATTGGCAACGGTCAGGATCCAAAGGTCGACGTCGCCGTGGACCCGGTCGACGGGACCACGCTGTTGTCCAAAGGCCTGCCGAACGCGGTCTCGGTGGTGGCCCTGGCCAACCAGGGCACGATGTACTACCCGCCGGGCATTGTCTACATGGAAAAGCTGGCAGTTGGACCGAGCGGCAAGGGCATCGTTTCGCTGGAGATGAGCATCGAGGAAAATATCGAAGCGCTCGCAGCGGCCAAGGGTGAGCGCGTCGACGACCTGACGGTCGTCGTGCTCGACCGACCCCGCCACGAGGAGCTGATCGGTCGCGTACGCGCCACCGGTGCGCGCATCAAGCTCATCAGCGACGGCGACGTGGCGGGCGGCCTCATGCCAGCACTGCCCAACACTGGCGTCGACATGCTGCTGGGCGTCGGCGGCTCACCGGAGGCGGTGCTCACCGCCGCGGCCTTGAAGTGTCTCGGTGGCGATATCCAGTGCAAACTGTGGCCGCGGAACGACGGCGAGCGGAGCCAGGCTGAAAAGCTTGGTCTGGCGCTGGACCAGGTGCTCACCATCGACGACCTGGTGAAGGGCGACGACGTCTTCTTCTCACTGACCGGTGTCACCGACGGCGAACTGGTCAAGGGCGTCCACTACTTCCCGCACGGAGCCACGACCGAAACCCTGGTGATGCGGTCGCGGTCAGGCACAGTCCGCCGCATCGAGGCGGTACACAACTTCGAGAAACTGGAGCACTACGCGGGGCTGGCCGGAATTTAATGTAGCCGGTCATTGTGACGCCGCGTGACGCTTTTTCAGCGCGCCGCGAGTCCGTGTGACGCTTCGCGATTACTCATACGCTTACGACTGAGTAACAGGCTGTGT
>JAFAWJ010000512.1 GCA_019242065.1 Chloroflexota bacterium | reverse complement strand
GGGGCGTAGAGAAGTTCAGACCATCGCCCAGCGAAATCAGATCCGGGCTCTTACCGGGATAGGGCGGCGCCACCTGCGTGTCAGTCACAAGTTGTTCACTGTAGCCCACGCGACAGACTCGCTGTGTGTCGTGGTCGTAACGGTGGTCGGCTGGCGCACGGCCGCCCAGATCGACCAGCCGACCCAGCACGCGACGTTCAACGCCGCGTTCATCAGCCGCAGTTGCTGCACCAGGGGGTCGTCCAGGCTACGGCCCAGCCCTTCGAGGACGAGCTGATCGTGCAGCACCATATTCAGCAGCAGTGTGAGGCTGACCACGCCAAAGGGCAGCAGCAGCCACGGGCGCGCCGGCCACGCCAGTGACAGCAGTGGCAGGGCAAAGAACAGATGATTCTCGTGCGCTTGTGTGGTGAACGTGAACCAGCCGAGGACGCCCAGCGCCGCGGCTTCGGCCAGGCTGGCGCGACGGGTCCAGTACAGCCAGAAGGTCAGCAGCATACTGGCTCCTACCAGCGCGGATGACAGGACGCGGTAGGTGAGCGGACCAACCGCGCGCGCAGAGTCCTCCAGAAACAGCGGGTCCTGTCCGCGGAGTTGGAGCACCAGCCACCACAGGTTGTGCGCGTCGGCGCTCACGACCGGCATCACGGTCGAAACGGCTTGGGGTAGACCCAGGAGCTCGAAGAAATGGCCGGTCAGGATAAAGGGCAACGCAATCAGACCCGCGCAGACGGCGCTTGCCACGGCGCCGCGGATCAGTCCTGAAAGTCCGTGCTGCCTGAGCGTGGCGATCGCCACCAGCGGGACGAGGAACCACGCCTGTGGCTTGGCCAGCGCCGCGGCCGCCAGGGCGGCCCAGGGTGCGATCACCTGGCCAAGCTCGAGCAGGCCAACGCTCAGCACGCTGAACAGCGAATGGGCGCCGTCAGGCTGGGCCCAGTGCGCGACGTCGTACAGGGCGGCCGGATTCAGCAGGTAGGCGCTGGCTGCCAGTGCAGCCAGCTTTTCCCCCCACACATGCGCCACCAGCAGGAAGATCGCCACGCCTGTCAGCAGGTGCCAGATCAGCGCGACGAACTTGATGCCTTCGCGGAGCCAGGCGCTGTGCTGGGCCTGGTCGGCGTCGAAGCTGGGATCCTGCAAGTGCTCGTACAGCGTGCCCACCACCTCGTATGGCAGGAGCGTCACGGGTGGATAGACGGCGTACGTCTCGGGCCAGGTGCCGCTGTACGCGGACTGGATGCCGCCCAGGGTCACCAGCCGCGTCCAGTACACGTAGTGGGTGATGTCCCCGGTCAGCGAGCCGTCTTCGTTGCGCACGACGTAGCCGGGGGTATCGCGCAGCAGGCGGCCGACAAGCAGTGTCAGCAGCACCGCCACCCCGAACAGCGCGCGCCAGCGCGTCACGTTTTGCGGGCGACAACCACGTTGTGTGCGGCCAGCACGTTCAGGCCGGGTGTGACCTCGACGAAGCGTTCGACCCAGCCCCACGGCGTCGCAAGCTGGACGGGCAGAAAGTCCGGCGTGAACCCGCTGCGGAGCACCTTGTAGACCTGCAGGCCCGCGGCGCGTGTGTCGCGCAGTAGCTCCTCGCGAGGCACGAGGCGCTCGTCGCCCGAATCTTGCGGGACGCGCTTCATCAGGATCGGCCAGTACGGGTTGGCCGGGTTGTGGTCCCACAGGACGACGAAGCCTCCGCGACGCACCACACGTCCCATCTCGCTGACGGTGGTCGCGACGCGTTCCTCTGTCTCCAGGTGGTGCAGCGTGGCGACGGTGAGCGCCAGGTCGAAGCTGTTGTCGGCGAACGGCAGCGCGGTGGTCACGCCCGCGAACGTGCCGACGAGCCCTCGCTCGCGTGCTTTTGCGACCATCGACGACGACAGGTCGACGCCGAAGACGTCGAAGCCTTGCGCGGCGATCGCCGCGCCGAGCTGGCCTGTGCCGCAGCCGACGTCCAGGACGAGACCGCCCATCGGCAACAGAGTCTTGACGAGCCCGGTGCGTTTGTCGATGTAGTGCTCGGCGACGTGGCGCGGAAAGACGTCGTCGTACTCATGGGCGACGGCGTCGTACAGCGCGTGCTGGCGCTCTTCGGTGTCGCCCATGAGGCTGCTGGGCAAGAGCTCGGGGATGCCATGACTGCTGGTGAAGACTCGCCCGCAGCCGGCGCACTGGAGGACATCGGCGGTTGAGCAGATCGCGCCGCGGCAGTCGGGGCAGGCCAGCGCTACGCGCGGCGGAGGCGTGGTGACGATCGGCATTGCTTCCCGCTCAGTAGCCGTGCAGGAAGTAATCCTGGGCGTCGTAGTCGCGTGGCTGCACTTCGACGACCGGGTCGCCCAGCGCTTTGCGCACCGCGTTCAGCATGATGTCGATGTCGAACGGCTTGTAGACGACGCTGTCGACCAGGCCGGACTCCTCGGTCGACAGGTTGAGGGCGCCACCCGTGACAAGGACGATGGGCGCTCGCCGCGTGGCCTCGTTGCCGCGGACCTGTCGCAGCACGTCGAGCCCGTCGGGGTACGCCAGGTTCAGGTCGAGCAGGACCAGGTCGGGTGCGCGTCCACGGGCCAGTCGCAGCGCTTCCTGGGGGTCCCAGGCGCGCACGGCCCGGTAGCCGTCCTGGCGCAACAGACCCGCGATCAGTCCGCCGACCGAGGCGTGATCCTCGAGCACGAGGACCACCTTGCGCCGAGGCGGGGCGGCGGTGGCGCGTCCGTTGTGCTGCCCGCGTGCAGAGGGGTGAGGCACGGCAGGCAGTATACGGCTGGCTTCGCGCGAGTTTCGGGCCCGGTGACGTTTCTCTGAGTGCACGGAGCACGACTTTGGTATTGGGCAGTTTGCCCTACGCAGATCGACGGAATGTGGACCATCGACCAGTGTCGCGCAGCAAATGAGGGCTTAGTTTGTTTAGACATGCACTCACTACGGTCATACATTTCGAGCAAGCCGCGGCGCTCACTGCCGCGACTGCTCGGCGCGCGCAACAATTTCACGCCCGCGGAGGTGCGCCAACGTTTGAAGGTAGATCACGCGGACGACCCTCGCACGGCCGCGGTTCACGCCGCGGCGGAACGGGTTGGCATATGGTCCAGCCTGCTGCGGCAGCGGGAGGCGCTGGAACTGGGTCGAGCCGCCAGTCGGCTGCCGACGGTGGTGTTCTGGTATCGGCAGGGCGTCTCGGCGTGTGAGATCGGCCGCCGCCTGTCGCCGCTCGGCGGGGCGTGGGACGCCAACCGCGCCGTGGACACCGCGGCGGCCCTGATCGCCCAAATGCTTAATCGCGGCGACGCCCCCGAACTCGCTGTCTCATAGATCGCTGCGGGCGCGCGCGGCACGAGTGTTGCTTTAGCGGCGACATTGTGACCTTCACCGTCAAGCTCCCGCCTTCGGAAGTCTTACGCGCCACGCTCGTGGTCGTCGGCGTCGGGTTTGGCTGCTTCCTCCTGTGGCAGTTGCAGGAGGTCCTGTTCCTCCTGGTCCTGGCCATCCTGCTGGCCACCGCCATCGAGCCGCTCGTCAAGCGACTGCGCCGCGGACCCTTCACCCGCGGCACGGGCGTGCTGGCGGTCTACACGCTGATCATCGTGATCATCGGCTTACCGGCCTACCTGTTCATCCCGAGCGTCGTGCAACAGGCGGCGACTTTCAGCGCCACGCTTCCCGATCATCTGGAGCAGCTCAAGCCGTACGCCGAGTCCCTTCAGCCGGCCCTGGTCGGCACCTTCGCCTCGGCCATGATCGACAACGCGCTGCGTTCCGTCCAGACCCCGCAAGCCCCGGCCCAGGACGAGATCGTCCAGGCCGGTACCACGGCCGCGCACACCCTGTTCGCCTTCGTAACGGTCTTCGTGCTGGCCTTTTACTGGCTGGTCGAACGCGCCTCTATCAAGCGCGTCATCCTGCGCACCACGCCCGTGCACCTCGCCCGTGATGTGAACACCGTGTGGATGGAAGTCGAAGAAAAGCTGGGCGGCTGGGTGCGCGGCCAGATCATCCTGATGCTGGCGGTCGGCACCATGGCCACGCTCGGCTATATCGTGCTTGGCCTGCCAAATCCCGCGCTGCTCGGCGTGATTGCGGGTATGTGCGAGATCATTCCGATGGTCGGCCCGTTCTTGGCTTTCGCGCCCGCTGTCCTGGTGGCCCTGGCGGCCGTCGACCCAACGCGCGCGTTGATGGTCGTCGTCTACGCGCTGGTGATCCAGCAGATCGAAAGCAACGTGCTCGTGCCGCGCGTGATGGGTCGGACGGTCGGCGTGAGCGCGCTGACGGTCATGCTGGGCATCCTGATCGGCGGCGCGCTGGCGGGCTTGCCGGGCGCGTTCCTGGCGGTGCCGATCGCCGGCGCGGTACAGGTCATCCTGGCGCATGTGCTGCGCAGTGAGGATCCGTCGCAGGCCGAGGAGCACGCCGACCCGCGCGATCGCGCCATCCACGAGGGCGAGTCTGTCGCGCCACGCGCCGCGTAGCTTAAGCTTGAGTTCGACACACGCGTATGGATGACGAAACGCCCGAGATGGAGCAGCTGACGCAGGAAATGCGAACGATCATGGCGGCCTGGGTCGCCGAACCTGGTAACACCGTGCTCAAAGACCAGTATCGCGATTTGCAGGCGCGCTATCAGCGGCTCTTCCTGCAGTACAAGCGCGGCCAGCGCGACGGCCTGCCTGCCCTGAATTAGCTTCAGCCGCTACGCGACGAGCTTCGCGCGCTTCAGCAACGCGGCGCGCTGGACCTCGGCGTCGGCCACGGTGTCCGCTTCGCTAAAGGCGATCAGCCGGCCGTCTTCAACCAGAACCTTGCCGGCCACCAGCACCAGGCGCACGTCCGCGGCGCGGGCCGAGTAGATCAGCCGGGTATAGACGTCCTCTGGCCCGGCCCAGTGAGCGCGGCGTACGTCGAGGGTGGCCAGGTCGGCGAATTTGCCAGGCTCCAGGCTGCCAATGTCGGCGTCGAGCCCGAGTGCCTGGGCGCCACCAATCGTCGCCATTTCGAACAGCTCCAATGCCGCCACACCGGGCGGTCCGCTCCGCAGACGGCTGAGGAGGCCGGCCACTCGCAACTCTTCCCACGCGTCGAGCCGGTTGTTGGCGGCCGCGCCATCGGCGCCGATGGCCACGTTGACGCCCCGCTCGAGATAGTCGGCGATTGGCGCGGTTCCCGATCCGAGTTTCATGTTGCACGACGGGCAGTGGACGACCGTCGCGCCGCCGCTGGCCAGCACGTCGATCTCGTCTGCCTCGGGCCAGACGCAGTGCGCAAAGCACGCGTTGGTGTCGGCCAGCCCGAGGTCGGCGAGCAGCCGGATATTGGGCACGCCGAACCGCTGGTGGACGCTGTCGGCTTCCTCGCGCTGCTCGCTGGCATGCGTGTGCACCAGCAGGTTGTTGGCCCGCGCGCGGCCGCTGATGCTGCGCAGCAGGTCCTGGGTCGCGGTCAAGACGGAGCGTGGCGCGTAAGCATACCGCAGCCGGCCACCGTTGGCCTCGTGCCAGGTGTCGGCCAGCCGATCGGCATCGCGCAGCGCGATCGCGGTAGGCTCGAGCAGGCCGGGCGCAACACCGTCGCCCGCATCCATCAGCGCTTTGCCGCCGGTGTAGCGAATGTCAGTCTCGGCGACAGCCTCGAAGAGCGCGTCGGTGTGGTGCACGGTGCCCATGTCCAGCACGGCCGTCGTACCGCCGAGCAGCAGCTCGGCGATGCCGAGCCGCGCCGACGCGCGCAACGAAGCTGGATCGTGGGCGGCCTCCAGCGGCCAGATGCGGTCGCGCAGCCAGGCCAGGAGCGGTCGTTCTTCGGCCAGGCCACGAAAGAGCGTCTGGCACAGGTGCACATGGGACTGGACGAGGCCGGGCACGACGAGTTGACCGCTGAGGTCGATCGAGCGCCGGGCAGGCGCCCGGGTGCTGGGATTGGCGAGGCCGGCGATGCGTCCGTCGGCATCGATCAGGACGTCCGCGACGACAACCGTCCGCAGCGGATCCATCGTGACCAGCGTGCCGCCGCGCAGCGCCAGCGCGGCGGGCTCAGCTGCCACGGTAGCTCGTGCACGCGAAGGGGGTGATCAACAGCGGCACGTGATAGTGGCCCTGCGCCGCGTCGACGTGGAACTCGATGCTGACCCGCCGCAAAAAGGGCGCCATTCGGCCCTGACGTGCGTAGTAGTCGCCGACGTCAAAAACGAGACGATAAACGTCTTGGTCGAGAGCGCTGAGGCCGAAGTCGGCGATGCGGCCGTCCGTGTCGGTTTCGGCTGAGGCCAGGACCTGCTCGCCGCGGTGCAGGCTGACGCGCACACCCCGGGCTGGCATGCCGCGTTCGGTGTCGAGCACGTGCGTCGAGAGGCCGGTCATCCGCGCGCCGGCCGCCCGTAGCCAGGCTGAACGCGCATTTGCCCGTCGCGCCAGACCTCCCTCCCGCGCACCACTGTGGCCACCACCTGACCGCGGAACGTGCGCCCCAGAAACGGATTGATCGGCCAGCGCGTGAGCAGGTCCGCCTCGGTCAGCGTCCAGTTGCGCTCGAGGTCGACCAGGACCAGGTCGGCGTCCGAGCCTGGCTCGAGGACCCCCTTGCGCGGATAAAGGCCGAGGCGGCGCGACGGTGTCCCGGACGTCAGGCTGACCAGTCGCGGCAGGCTCAGGTTGCGCGCGTGCACGCCTTCGGTCAGTAGCGCGGGCAGCAGCGCCTGCACGCCGGCCAGCCCGCCCCAGGCTGACCAGATGTCGTCGGTCTGCTTCATCTCGGGCGGACACGGCGAGTGATCGGAGGCGACCCAGTCGATCGCGCCCTCGTCGAGCACCTCCCACAGCGCGTTGACCTCCGCACGGTCGCGGAGCGGCGGGGCGCATTTGCCGAACGTGCCCAGACGGGCCAGGTCGTCGCTGTCGAGCAGCAGATAATGGGGGCAGGTCTCGACGCTGACGTCGAGCCCCTCGGCCCGCGCGGCCGCGATGAGTCGCGCCGCGGGCGCCGTACTGATGTGCACGAAATGCAGCCGCGCGCCGGTCTCACGCGCCGCGTCGAGCGCCACGCCCACCGCGTCGACCTCCGTGGACGGTGGCCGCGAGGTCGCCCAGTCGAGCGCCGCGCGCCGGCCCTCCGAGCGGGCCTGCTGGCCGAGCTGCTGGGTCCGGGTCGGGTCTTCGGCATGCAGCGCCAGCAGCAGCCCCGGACGAACCTCGGCGCAGCGCTGCATGGCCTCGACCAACGCAAATGTGTCGAGGTGCGCGAACTCGGCCAGGCCACTGTCGCACAGGAAGGCCTTCGCCCCGACGACGCCCGCGCTGGCCAGCTCGCCGAGGTGGTCCAGCGACTCGGGAACCACGCCGCCCCACAGCGCGTAGTCGACGAATGCGTGCTCGGCGATCGCGCTGAGCTTGATGCGCAGCGCGCGCGCATCGAGTGTCGGCGGATGGTTGTTGAGCGGCATGTCACACACGGTGGTGATGCCGCCGGCCGCCGCGGCCGAGGTGCCGGACAGAAAACCTTCCCAGTCCGTACGACCGGGCTCGTTGAAGTGGACGTGGCCGTCGACCAGGCCGGGCAGGATGTGCAGGCCGGCGGCGTCGAGGCGGTTGTCCGCGGATCGGGTGTGGTCGGGCGGCAGGATGGCCTGAACGCGGCCGTCCTCGATCAGTACGTCAGCCTGGCGGACCGACAGCTCGTCGACGAGCCAGCCACCGGCGACCAGCGTGGTGCTCACGCCGCGAGGACCTTTTCCACGGCGGCCAGGACGTGTTCGGCGACCTCTGGGCGGGCATCAGCCCCGAGCAACCCCAGGCGCCAGACGCCGGGCTCCGGACGCGTTACCGAGATGCCGAAGCGCTCGCGCAACTCCGTGCGCGCCCGCGGCTCGTCGAGCGTGGCGGGCAGGTGGACGATGGAGTATGGCAACGCGCCGTCGCACGCCAGGCCGAGGGCCAGGAGACCAGTGCGCAGACGCTGGCCGACCTCAGCGTGGCGCTGCCAGCGCGCCTCGAGACCTTCCAGCTGCAGCAGACGCAGCGCTTCGTGCAGGCCGTAAACCAGGCTGGTCGGCGCGGTGTGGTGGTTGAGTCGTTCAGGGCTCCAGTACGCCTGGAGCTGGATCAGGTCGAGATAGCTGACGGTGGGTGGGGTGGCGCGTTGCTGCAGGCGGTCGTCGACGGCCGCCGAGTAGGTGACCAGCGACATACCGGCGGGTGCGCCGATGCCGTACTCGACCCCGGCGACGCACACGTCGATGGCCCAGTCGTCGACGCGAAGCTCGGAGACGCCCAGGCCGAGGGTGGCATCGACGACAAGCGCGGCCTCGTGCTGGTGACTTGTCGTGGCCAGTGCGCGCAGGTCAAGCACAGTGAGACCGTATGGAACGACGACCAGGTCTGCTCTGATTCGGCCGACCTCGTCGAGTGATTGTGGTGTGCCTCCAAGCCGGCGGACCAGGTCCGCGGTCTGGGTCCGCCATCGTGGATCGCCACCGACGGCCACGGGCGTCTCGGGGTGGTCGATCAGGCTATTGAGCACCGCCTCGAGCCCGCCACTGGCCAGGGTCGAAATGCCAAAGCAGTGCGGGCTCGACGTGACGAACGTGGCCCGCGCCAGGCTGACCACGTCGTCCATGATGGCCGTGAAGGCCGGATCGAACTGGCCGATGGGCGGCGTCGTCAACGCGCGCAGCACGCGCGGGTCGGGCGCGCTGGGGCCGCCGCCGGCCAGCAGACGGGCCGGCAGGTCTGGAGTTACGGGCAGGGACCGGCCCTAGACCGCCAGCGCCACGCCGTCGCCGCGCGGATCGCTCGAGGCGATATAGCAGCCGCGTGCCTGATCGACCTGAATCATCTGCGCGGTACCCATCACCGGGTCGACCGCGTCGGCGAACAACACTTCGTGCCCTCGAGCGCTCAGATCTTCGGCAGTCGGGCTGCCGAATCGCTCTTCGAGCACCAGCGCGGTTGCCGGAAAGCGGTCGCCCGGCGCACTGTGCACCCAGCGCGGCGCTTCCATCGCCGACTGCAGATCGAGCTCGAAGTCCAGCAGCCCGGTGAGCAACTGCAGCCCCGTTTGCGGCTGACCGTCCGCGCCGCGCGTGCCGAAGGCCAGCCAGGGTTGCCCGCTGCGCGTCGCGAAGCCAGGCATGAGGGTGTGCATCGGTCGCTTGCCTGGCGCGAGCGCGTTGGGGTGACCCTCGATCAGGTTGAAGCCGAAGCCGCGATTGTGCAGCGTCACGCCCGTACCGGGCACGTGCACGCCTGAGCCGAACGCGGCGTACAGGCTCTGGATCAGACTGACGACGTTGCCGTCGCGGTCGGCGGCGCACAGGAAGATGGTGTCGCCGTCGACCGAGCGGCCGACGGTGCGCGGGTGGCTGGGCGCGGCCGTGGGCCCGATGTGTCGCGCGCGCTCGAGCGCACGCTGGGTATCCAGCAGGAGGTCGACCGGCACGTCGACCGCGGCCGGATCGGCCACGTATGCATCCCGATCGGCAAACGCCAGTTTCTTGCGCTCGACCAGCGCGTGGACCAGCTCAGCGGAAGTCTGCGGATGCGTGGCAACGTCGTAGCCGTCGAGCATCTGCAGCATCTCGAGCAGCGCGACGCCCTGACTGTTGGGTGGCAGCTGGTACACCTGCGCGTCGCGATAGTCGACGCACAGCGGTGTAACCCAGTCCGCGCGCTGGGCGGCGAAGTCGTCGGCGGTCAGTCCGCTGCCGCGTTGGGTCACAAAGTCGAGGATGCGGGCCCCGAGCGAACCTGAATACATGAGCGACGGGCCCTGGGTCGCGATCTGCTTCAGGGTGTTGGCGAGGTCGGGCTCGCGCAGAGCGTCACCGGGCGCGGGTGCAGTGCCATTGGGCAGAAAGACGTCGGCGCCACCGCCGTTGTCGGCCAGCAGCCGCGCGCTGGCCCGGATCGCGCTTACTACAAAGGGCGTCACGCGGAAACCGTCACGCGCGTGCGAAATAGCGTCGCGTGCGAGGCGGGCCATGGGCAGGCGTCCGAAGCGCTGGTGCAAGGTGAACCAGCCGTCGACGGCGCCCGGCACCGTGACGGCGTGTATGCCACGCTGCGGCATGCTGTGCAGACCCTGGGCTCGATACTCGGCCACGCTCATGCCCTGGCCCGCCCGACCGCTGGCGTTCAGACTGAACAGCTTGCTTTCCGAGGCGCTCCACACCTGGGCAAACAGATCGCCGCCCGGCCCGCACATCTGCGGCCAGACGACACCCATGACCAGGTTGGCCGCGATCGCGGCGTCGACCGCGCTGCCGCCGTCGCGCAGCACGTTCACGCCCGCCACGGAGGCCAGATAATGCGGCGCGGCCACGACACCGTCTGCGCCATAGGCGGGAGTACCGAAGGTTTCGGGCATGGGTGGTGTCTCTCGATCTCAGCCGATGATCAGCCGCGCCTGGCGCCGACGCAGCGCCTGCACGACGCTCATCGCCACCAGACGCCCCGTACGCGGGTTGTCGACGGTGGGCACGTTTTCGATCTCGAAGCGCAGTCGGCCGAAATCGCCCTCGGCGACCACCTCGTGACGGTTGCGCTCCAGCGACGGGTCGGCGATGACGCGCACCTGGGTGCGATCCAGGCCGATGCCGGCCAGGCTGACGGCGGCCGCCACGTTGATGCTCTCGGGAAACTGGAGCACGCCCTCGCGCGCGCTGCCGGCAAACAGCTCGCGCGGCTGCTGCAACTGGCTGGCTTCCGCGGCTGGCAGCAGCGCGCGCGCCGGCTTGCGGGTGACGTGCGTCACGCGCTCCAGACGGCCGGCGCTGGCGGCGGCGATGGCGTCGAGTGCGCCGATGCCGCCCGAGACGACGATCGCGCGGCTCTTGCCTGCGCTGGCGGCGGTGAGAATGGCGCCTTCGGTGTCGGGTTCGGCCAGGGCGCCGACGGCCAGGATCAGCAGGTCGATGCCCGCGCGCAGGACAATGGGCCCGTGGCAGCGCAGCGCGGCGTGCCCGGCGGCCTCGACCACCACCTCCGGCTTGCGGGCGATGAGGTCCTCGATGCGCGTGCACAGGCGCACGTGGCAGCCAGGCCGCGGCTTGTTGGGGTGGGCGACGAGCGCGCCGACGACGTCGATCCCGTCAGCCGGCTGCAGGAGCCCCAGCACACCCTGCGCGATGGTACCGAGGCCAATGAATCCCACGCGCATCGTGCTGACCAGCGTACCCGCTCTCGCCAGCCCGACGAGCACCCAATGCGGGCGCGGTGCGAAACGCCCTCGCGCTTAACTCCAGGGCCGCGGCTCAGATGGCGGCGGCGGCGCGGGCTGTGCCCCTGGCTCCGGCGGCCGCGCCCAGGGCGGCGGCGGCGCGCTCTCGCCTGGCGTTGGAGCAGGCGCCGACCCAGGTCCGCCGGCCCACGGTTGCTGCGGCGCCGCGTACCGCGGTGTCGGAGCAGGCTCGCCAGCCGACGGCTGTTGCGGCGGCGCGTACCCCGGCGCTGCCACGCTCGGCGCAGGTTGCGGATCCTCGTCAGGCAGCTCCGGTGGATCCACCCCGTGAATCACCGCGTCGAGATACTCGTAGGCAGTGCGAAAGCGTTTGAGGGCACTCGTGAGCGAGTCGCCGTCGCGGCCGAACGCCTCTGCCCAGCGCGCCGCCAGTTGGATTCGCGAGACGGAGTCATCCCCGCCGCCAACCCCGATCTTCTCGCCGCCTCGCCCGCGTTCGTCCCGATCGCGTGGCGCCGGCCCGGTGCGAGGGTCCTGGCCCTCACCTGTGCTCATGGTGCGTCAACTGTAGCCGACTGCAGTAGATTTGGCTCTGTATGGCCTTCAGCTGGAATTCAGAGCTGCCCAGCGGCCGGAATCCCTACTGGATCCGCGACGAGGCGCTGGCCGGTCTCGGCCTGCACCCGGGCGATCTGGTGAGCGTCGACACCCAGGCCGACGCGCGCGATGGCGACCTGGTGGTGGTCGAGATGGAGCTCGACGACGACTCGGTGCGCACCGCGCGACGCTGCTTCTTCACCTGCGCCGACCGCGTGCGCCTCGAACCTGTCGGCCAGCCAGATCTCGCGCCGATCGAGCTGCCAGCCGACCAGGTCATCGTCATGGGCGTCATCGCCGCCCGCTTGCGCCTCGCCGCGGACGGCGCTTCGGCCATCGAAGAGCCCCTCGAGGCCTGACGGCGCGGCCCGCGGCATGCAGTAGGCTCTGGCAAAGAGTTGGGACAACGCATGGACATCGGGCTGTCCTCGGACGTCGGTCGCGTGCGAGAGGGCAACGAAGACGCGCTCCTGGTGGTCGAGCCAGACGGCCCGCGCGCCGGACAGCTCGTCGTCGCCGTCGCCGACGGCATGGGCGGCCATAACGCGGGCGAGGTTGCGAGCGCCATCGCCGTCGACTCGCTCCGCCGCGTCATAGAGACCGCCGAAGCGTCACTCGACGCCGCGGAGCTGTTGACCAACGGCGTCTCGCTGGGCAACCAGGCCATCTGGGACGCCGCCGCCGAGGACGTTGCCAAGGACGGCATGGGCACCACCCTGGTGTGCGCGCTGCTGGACGAAGCGGGCAAGGTCGTCATCGCCAACGTCGGCGACAGTCGCGCCTACGCCTACCTCGGCGGCCACGTGCACCTGGTCACCGCCGATCACACCTGGGTCAACGAGCAGGTGGTGGCCGGGTATCTGAGTCCAGGCGACGCCCGCACCAGCCCGTACCGCAACCTGCTCACGCGGACGTTGGGCAACGCACCGCGCGTGGACGTCGACATCTTTTCGGGTTTGCACCTGGAGTCGGGAGACGGTTTGGTCCTGGTCTCCGACGGCGTCACCGGCTACCTGGACGAAAGCGACATGGCGGTCGTGTTGCGCGAATCCGCCAGCGCCCAGGAGGCCGCGGAGCGGCTGGTGAGCGAGGCCGTCGAGCGCGGCGGCGCGGACAACGCGACTGCCGTGGTGGTGCGCCGTTAGAAGTTCGGCCGACATCCCAGTTCTGGCCACCGAGTGTCGTCGGCCGAACTTCTGTGACAGTTGGGCTAGAAACGCGGCAGATGACATCCACGCTAACGTAGAGGGCATGCCCGTCTCCTGGCAGAAGGTTCGTGATTTCCAGGACATCAAATACGAACGTTCTGATGGCATTGCCAAGATCACCATCAACCGTCCTGAAGTCCGCAATGCGTTCCGCCCCGAGACCATCTTCGAGCTGCAAGAGGCGTTTGCCGACGTTCGCGACGATCCGACGACCGGCGTCGTCCTGTTCACCGGCGAAGGTCCGGACGCCTTCTGCTCGGGCGGCGACCAGCGCATCCGCGGCGATGGCGGCTACGTCGATCCCAGTGGCGTGCCGCGGCTGAACGTGCTCGACCTGCAGCGCCAGATCCGGCTACTGCCCAAACCTGTCATCGCCATGGTGGCCGGCTACGCGATCGGTGGCGGTCACGTCCTGCATGTGGTGTGCGATCTGACCATCGCCGCCGACAATGCGCGCTTTGGACAGACCGGCCCCCGCGTCGG
>JAFAWJ010000500.1 GCA_019242065.1 Chloroflexota bacterium | reverse complement strand
CGACCACTCTGGCAAGTCAGAAGTCATCGTGTACCGCGCCTAGCCAAAGCCGGAACGAAAAAGATTTTGTCGATGCCGCGATCCCCAGTTCGTCGAACAGCACGTGCAAGCGAGTACGACGTTGTCGCTCGAGCCCGGTGTTATGGCCGTAGCTGGCGAAGTATCAACTCCGCTTTGATGACGGCACAGCGTGCCGTAGCAATGGGGAATTCGGTGGGTTCAACGCGATGAGGCGCACTCCTGAGCGGCTTCCCAACGAACTCAGTTTGGCGCCGGAAACGGCACGTACCCCCTCACACCGCGGCGGATGTCGATCGAGGACTCGATGTGCGTGGCTCCGCCCAGGACCTCGATGCGATCACGGATGTGCTGCAATCCACCGCCCTGATCGAGACTATTGACTCGTCCCCCGCGGCCATAAAGATCGCCAATGTGCTGGACGCGGTACCGTCGAGCTTGCAGCCGAAGGTCAAGACCGCGCTGCACTCACTCATGAATGCCGAGAACAAGGAAGCCGCTGACGTGGCCATTGACGAGCTCCAGGCAACCTACGGTGCCAAGTACGCCAAGTCCGTCGACAAGGTGCTCAAGGATCGCGACGTGCTGCTGACCCACTTCGACTTCCGGGCCGACCATTGGATTCACCTGCGAACCACCAACGTCATCGAGTCCACCTTCGCCACCGTCCGGCTGCGGACCAATACGAGCAAGGGTGCGGGCAGTCGGACAGCTGGATTGGTGATGGCGTACACGCTGCTGGACGCAGCTCAGGCACGCTGCCGCCGCGTCAACGCACCCCACCAGGGCCCACTCGTTGCTGCAGCGACCTTCGTGGACGATTCAACATCGAGCGCGGACCGCCAGTACGCCGCGTGATCACCAGCGCGCGATCCACAACTATTGACAATATGTTGTGCTGCGGCGACCTCCACGTCAGAGTTGCTTGTCGGTGAGCATGCGCATGAGATTCTCTCATGACCTGCGACACGTTGTACACGGCCACGGCCATAGCTTGAGTACGACGACCAGCAAGCGGAGCGCTCCGATCCATCTCCTTGCCAACTGTGATCACGAACTGTGTGACACGACACCGACTGCATAGCAGTCTGATGAAATACGGCGACTCCGAGTAGGCATGGCTCTTCCGGTCAGGTAGCTTGACCGGATACGTGGACGCAACCCGAACTGTCGACGTAGCCGATGCGTGGGCGGCGGAACCCGCAGGCGAGCACGCCGTTTGTGGACCTGGAAGCGCGTGTTCCAGTGCCTGGCTGTTGCGGTCGATCGAGCCGCCGGTTGTGGGGCCCCGACGCCATCAACCACCGCGATCTGCCGCTTGCGCGGACGACAGATGTCGGCGACCTGCACAGCGAATAACGCTCTGGCTCGCCGATCCGCGTGGGGTACGCCCGGAAAGGCACTCACGCCGTCGAGCGAACAGGAGGTTACAGTAAAGTAGTCAATGGACGAAACACTGGTCGTTCTCCTTCATAATTGGGCGGCGTCGCAGTCGCTGCTTACCACGGCCGTCGAGCTGGTAGCGGAGTACGGAGTGTTCGTGCTACCCATCTCACTTGTGATCCTCTGGGTCCGCGCGGAAGGCATGACGGCAACTCGTCAAGCCATACTCACGGGGTGCGGCGCAGCTCTCATCGCGTTTGGTTTGGGCCTGATACTCGAGCTCACGCTGGGCAGGCCCCGTCCTTTTGTCGAACTTGGCTTTGCCCCTCTCATCCAGCACGTTGCCGACTCGTCCTTTCCAAGCGACCACACCCTCACGGGCGTAGCGCTGATCGGACCGCTGCTCTGGACTCTGCCGCGCGCGGGCTGGTTGCTCCTGGCGTGGGCTCTCATTGTTGGAGCTGCGCGCGTCGCTGCCGGGCTTCATCACCCTTCGGACATATTGGGGAGTGCCGCGCTAGCGCTAGCTCTGGACGTTCTGGTGTGGATTCTCATCCTGCCACGCGGCATGCAGCTCTGGAGTGATCGACAGTCACGCGCATGATGCCGACCCTCTTAAGGTGGGTTCGTGTCACCAGCCGCAAGTGTGCGTTGGTGCAAACCTGGCATTCGGGATGCGCAGTTCTCAGCGCACGTTGAACCGGCAAGCTTGACGCACCAACTCGGTCGGTTATGCCTACGTAGCTGGGCCCGCATCGCGTCGGCCAGAGAGCGGGGACCGGACGTCCGCTCAGTCGGGACGTTGGGCGAGGCGACGCACGGTGATGGCGGTCAGCCAGGACCAGGCGATGAGCACCGCCAGCCAGAAGCTGAGGACCGCCCAGCGCTGACCCGAGCCGGTGGCGATGCCCACGAAGCCGGCCAGGAAGACGACGCCTGTGACGGCAGAGAAGATGGCCCAGCCGGCCTGAGACTGGGCGGCGAAGCGACGACTGAAAACGCCGCAGGCGGCAATCAACGCCAGGAAGCCCAGGGCGGCGCTGAGGATGTGCAACAGGCCGTGCCAACTGATCGCGGTCGAGTCGGGCGGACTGCCGGGCGGGAAGCCGAACGCCGGATCGGCCACGAACAGGCCGGCGCCGATCAAGCCGACGCCGTAGCCGGCGATCAGCCACGGACCACTGGCGGGATCGCGCTGGGATAGCGCGGTGCGGCGGAGGCCGAACGCGCCGGCGATCACCAGGAGGCCAGTGAGCAGGAAGTTGCCAACCTGGATCCAGCCGAAGTCGCCGTTGGCGAGCAGACTGAGGTCGTGGCGGCCCAGGTCGAAGCCAGGGCGGGCGAGCGCCTGGGCCAGGCCGAGGCCGAGGTAGAGCGGGCCGGCGAGGGCGCCGGCGGCGAGCAGGGCGCGGTCGAGCGCGGCCGGGTTGGCCGAGGCCGAGTCGGGACGGGGCAAAATAAGCATCCCCTGCGTACTAGACTGGTGAGTACTCATATGCCCGAGCCTACGTCGTCTGTACTAGACCGTCAAGTACCCACCCGTCGGCAGCGCGCGCCGCGCCTGGCCAGCGCACCGGCTATCCTCGAGGCCGCCACCACGCTCTTCCTTCGCCACGGTTACCACGGCACGAGCATGGACGACATCGCCACCCTCGCCCACGTCTCTAAGCAGACCGTCTACACCCACTTTCGCGACAAGCAGCAGCTCTTCGCCGAACTCGTGCGCGGCAACACCGGGCGTGTCGACGACTTCCTCGCCGCCTCGGTCGCCCTCGGCGAGTCAACTGACCTCGAACGCGACCTGCAGGCGTTCGCCCGACGCTATCTGCTGGTGGTCGTCCAGCCCGACGCCATCCGCCTGCGCCGCCTGGTGATCAGCGAGGCCAGCCGCTTTCCGGAGCTGGCCGACGACTACTACGAGCGCGTGCCCGTGCACGTCATCGCTGCTCTGGCCGGCCACTTCCAGCGGCTCGCCGAGCGTGGCCAGCTCCACATCGAGGATGCCCACCTGCCGTCCGCACAGTCGTGGATGCCGATTCAGCGCGCGCCGCTGGGCATCACTGCTGAACGGCCCACACCGCGACTTGAGCCCGCGATCGAAGATCGAGCTTGGTCATGATGTGCTCGACGTGATTCGCGGCCGTCTTGTCGCTGATGGCAAGCGCTTGGGCTATCGC
>JAFAWJ010000375.1 GCA_019242065.1 Chloroflexota bacterium | reverse complement strand
AGCTTCGGCTGGGGCAAGATGGGCGCCATGCCGGCCATTCTGATCTACACGCTGCTGGCCCTGGGTCTGAACATCGTGGTCGGCTTCGCGGGCCTGCTGGACCTGGGGTACGTCGCCTTTTTCGCGATCGGCGGCTACACGGCGGCGTTTCTGACCTCGCCCGTCAGCCCGCTCGCCGGGGTCATCCAGGTCAACTTCTACGTGGCGCTGGTGCTGGCCTTCCTGGTCGCGGCGATCTGCGGCATCATCCTGGGCGCCCCCACCCTGCGGCTGCGCGGCGACTACCTGGCCATTGTCACCCTGGCCTTCGGCGAGATCGTTCCGCGCCTGTTCCTCAACCTGGACCAGTACACGCGCGGCTCCAAAGGCATGATCGCCATCGGGCGACCGGTGGTGCCGGCCGTCGTCGCCGGTCAGGTGGTGCCCAAAGAGCTCTACAACTCGGACCAGACGGCCTGGTACTACCTGATCTTTATCGTCGGCGCGATCTCGGTCTTCGCCATTTATCGACTGGCCAACTCGCGCATCGGCCGCGCGTGGATGGCCATGCGCGAGGACGAGCTGGCGGCCTCGGCGATGGGCATCGACCTGATTCAAACCAAGCTCCTCGCCTTCGCGCTCGGCGCCTCCTTTTCAGGATTCGCGGGCGCGCTGTGGGCGAGCATGCTGCAGGTCATCGACCCGTTCCAGTTCGACTTTTCGACGTCGATCATCGTCCTGTCGATGATCATCCTGGGCGGGATCGGCAACATCTGGGGCGTCATCCTGGGTGGGGTGATCCTCGGCTTCTACGACCGCATTTTGACCTCCGACGCGACGAACTGGCTGCACCAGCTGGGCTCGTCGGTGGACATCCCGGTCGTCAGCAGCGTGCTCACCAGCGTCGACCTGAGTCAGTACAAGTACGGCATCTTTGGACTGGCCCTGGTGATCCTCATGCTGACCCGGCCAGAAGGTATCTTCCCCAATCGGCAACGCGCGGTCGAGATGCACGCCGAGGAGCCCGAGGAGATCGACCAGCTCGGCGAGGGGTCGCTCGGCGAGCGCACCGTGGGTGGCGTGCGAGCGTGATGGCGGACCTGCTCGTCGCCGAGAAAATTACCAAGCGGTTTGGTGGATTGGTAGCGGTCAACAACGTCGACTTCACCATCGCCCCACAATCGATTGTCAGCTTGATCGGACCCAATGGTGCGGGCAAAACGACCTTCTTCAATATTCTCGCCGGTCTGTATACGCCTACCAGTGGCACGATCACCTTCGACGGCCAGGTGATTACCGGACGCAAACCGCACACGATTACCCGCCTGGGCATCGCACGAACCTTCCAGAACATTCGCCTGTTCGCGACCATGAGCGCCCTCGACAACGTGCTCGTCGGCATGCACGCACGGCTGAAAGCGACGGCGCTGCACGCGGTGCTGCGGCTCCCGGGCACGGTGCGCGAAGAGGCCGCCGCCCGCGAGCGCGCCCTGGAGCTGCTCGAGTTCGTGGGTCTGGTTGGCAAACAGGAAGAGTGGGCGCGCAACTTGCCGTACGGCGACCAGCGGCGCCTCGAAGTCGCCCGCGCGCTGGCCACCCAGCCAAAGCTGCTGCTGCTCGACGAGCCGACCGCCGGCATGAATCCGAATGAGACGTCGGGCATGATGCGGCTGATCGACCGGCTACGCGCCGAGATGCAGCTGACGATCCTGCTCATCGAACACGACATGAAGCTGGTCATGAGCATCTCGGATCGGGTGTCGGTGCTCGATTACGGCGTCAAGATTGCCGAAGGCACGCCGCGGGAAGTCCAGCGCGACCCCCACGTCATCCAGGCGTACCTGGGTCGGGCGGCGGCGGCCGAGGCTGAGGCGGCGGCGGGCTGAGTTTTTCGGTGACGACCTCTTCCGTTGTGTCGACCACGGACCCGGGCGCTACGGACGTCGCCCTGGCGCTCGACCTGCGCGCGGTGCATTCGTACTACGGGCACATCCATGCGCTGAAGGGCATTTCGTTGAGCGTGCGGCACGGCGAGATTGTCACCCTGATCGGCGCCAATGGAGCGGGCAAGACCACCACGCTGCGCACGATCTCGGGCGTCATCCATCCCCAGCGCGGTGAGGTGCTGCTCAACGGCAAACGCATCGATCGAGAGGCGCCGCATCGGATTGTCGAGATGGGCGTGTGTCAGTCGCCCGAAGGTCGTCGCATTTTTCCGCGCATGACCGTCCAGGAGAACCTGGAGATGGGCGCGTTCGCGCGGCGCGACGGCGAGGTGGCCAAGAAGGAAGACCTGGAGCGCGTCCTCACGCTCTTCCCGCGCCTACGCGAGCGGCTGAAGCAAAAAGGCGGCACGCTGTCGGGCGGCGAGCAGCAGATGCTGGCGATAGGTCGGGCGCTGATGAGTCAGCCGAAAGTGCTGCTGCTCGACGAGCCGAGCATGGGGCTGGCGCCGAACCTGGTGGAGATCATCTTCGACACGATCGTGGCCATCAATCAAACCGGCGTGGCGGTGCTGCTGGTCGAGCAAAACGCCCTGATGGCGCTGAACGTCGCGAGCCGCGGCTACGTGCTGGAGACGGGACGGATCGTGCTCGAAGACGACGCCAGGGCGCTGCAGAGCAATGAGCAGGTGCAGAAGGCGTACTTGGGGATCGAATAGTTATTCGGGCGGAGTCGGCGCATGCGCCGACTCCCAAGGTGGGGCATGCCCCACCTTGGGGAACTCGCGCATGCGCGAGTTCCCACCGAAGCTGCGGGGAAGCGTCGCTAACAAGAGGGCAACCCCGAAGACCGCGAAGTTGTGCATGCGCAGGTCCGCAGCCATCAGGGCGGGCTGGTCCAGAACGCCGCCGATGGTGCGCACCAGGCCGCTGAGCCAGTCGACCAGCACGTACTGGTAGGCGGCGACCGTCAGCCCGCCGAGGACGGCGCCGGCGATGCCCCAGCGGCCGCCGATGACCACTGCGGCGAGCACCATGAGCGAGATCGTGAAGTCGAACTGGTCGGGCTCGACGTGGCCAAAGAGCCCGGCGAACAGCGACCCGGCCATTCCCGCGCAGCCGGCGCCAATGCCGAAGGCCAGCAGCTTGGCCAGCGGCGGATTGACACCCACGGCCGCGGCGGCCGTGTCGTCCTCACGCACGGCTGCCCAGGACCGCCCGATGCGTGAGCCGGCCAGGCGCCCGGCGCCTAAGGTGACGAGCACCAGCAGCAGCAGCGCGACGAAGTACG
>JAFAWJ010000320.1 GCA_019242065.1 Chloroflexota bacterium | reverse complement strand
GCTTTCTCTTCGCGCAGCTCGACAGCGAGCAGCAGGCCATCGCCACGAACGGACTCGACCAGCGGCTGCTTGCCAACCATGCGCTCCAGGCCCGACTTCAGGACCGCGCCGACGCGGTTCACGTTGCCCAGCACGTCATTTTCCAGGATGTAGGTCACCACGGCATGCGCGACCGCGCACATCAGCGGGTTGCCGCCGAAGGTCGAGCCGTGGTCGCCCGGCTCGAAGACCGCGGCCGGATCCTTGGCCAGCACGGCACCGATCGGCACCCCACCGCCCAGGCCTTTGGCCAGGGTCATGATGTCGGGCTCGACTCCCCAGCGCTCGAAGCCCCACAGGGTCCCGAGGCGGCCGACACCAGTCTGCACTTCGTCGACCATGAACAGCAGGCCCTGGTCGCGACAGAAATCCTGGACGTCACGCAGGTAGCTCTGGGTAGCCACGTGCACGCCACCCTCACCTTGGACCGGCTCCAGGAACACGGCGGCGGTCGTCGCATCCACGGCACGCTCGAGGGCATCCATGTCGTTGAAGGGAATCTGCACGAACCCGTCGGGCAGCGGCGTGAAGCTGCGCGTGTACGCCTCTTTGCCGGTCGCGGTGACGGTGGCTAGCGTGCGGCCGTGGAAGGCGTGCTCGGCGGTGATGATGGCGAAGGCGCCGTCGCGGTGGCGCTTGCCCCACTTGCGGGCGAGCTTGAGCGCCGCTTCGTTAGCCTCGGCGCCGCTGTTGCAGAAGAAGACTTTGTCGAACGGCGAGTGGTCCATCAGCAGCTGGGCCAGCTCGAGCTGGGGAATGCTGTACCAGAGGTTCGAGATGTGGATGAGTTTGGCCGACTGCTCGGCGAGCGCCCGCTGGACGACGGGGCTGCTGTGCCCGAGGGAAACGACCGCGATGCCGGCGATCATGTCCAGGTACTCTCGACCTTCGACGTCCCACACCCGGCTGCCCTGGCCGCGCTCGATGACCATCGGCGGACGACGGTTCGGCATGAACGTCGCTTGCTCGACGGCGATCCAATCGGCGCTGGACCGTGCTCCAGGGCGGACAGAGGTGGTAGTCATGACGCGAGTACTCCTTCTTGCGTAGGCTGCTGACCGGTCAGCATGGTACCGACACCTTCGCGGGTGAACAGCTCACGGATGAGCGCGTGTGGCACCCGTCCGTCGAGCACGTGCGCGCGGGGAACCGTCTCCAGCGCGCGCAGGCAAGCCTGAATCTTGGGGATCATGCCGCCCCGAATCGTGCCATCGTCGAGCATGCTCTCGACCTGCTCACGACTCAACTCCGGGAGGACCTGGCCCTGCCGGTCGAGCACGCCGGGCACGTCGGTGAACAGCACCAGTTTGTCGGCGCCAATGGCGCGCGCCACTTCGCCGGCGACCGTATCCGCGTTGACGTTCAGCGGCTGCGACTCCGGACCCGCCGCCAGCGGCGCGATGATCACGACGTAGCCCTGCTCGACCAGGGACTTGATCGGACGCAGATTCACGGCCTCGACCTCGCCCACGAATCCCAGGCGCTCGTCGCGGAAGCGCGCGTGCATGATCTCGCCGTCGAGACCGTTGCAGCCCCAGGCGGGAACGCCGTGCGCATTCAGATACGCGACAAATTCGCCGTTGATGCGCATCAGCACCTCGTGCACGACTTCGAGGGTCTGGTGGTCGGTAAAGCGTCGGCCTTCGACGAAGCGCGTCTCGACGCCGAGGCGGTCGAGGCGCTGCGAAATCTGCGGGCCACCGCCGTGGACGAGCACCGGATTGATGCCCAGGCGTTTGAGCCACACGACGTCATCGAGGACGGTGCCCTCCTCGCCGACCGAGCCGCCGACTTTGACCGCGATGGTCTTGCCGACGTACTCGCAGATGTAGGGCAGCGCTTCGAGCAGCGCCGACGTTTTGTCGTCGGCGGCGGCGCGCAGGTCAGGTTGAGTAAGCACTGTTTTCGACCACGTAGGCCTCGGTGAGATCGCAGCCCCAGGCGCGCGCCGTGCCCGTGCCGAGGCCCAGGTCGACGCGCATGGTGACCTCGTCGCCGTGCATCTGGGCGCGCGCCTCGTCGGCGTTGGCGTGGGTAGTCACGCCGTCGCGCGCGATCTGCAGCGACCCGATCCACAGCGCGGCGCGATGCGGATCGACATGCGCCCCCGAGTTGCCGACGGCCATGAACACGCGCCCCCAGTTGGGGTCTTCGCCGTGCACCGCGGCCTTGAGCAGGTTGGAGCCGACGACCGCGCGAGCGACCTTGCGCGCGTCGGCTTCGCTGGCCGCGCCAGTGACGTCGACCTGGATCAGCTTGCCGGCGCCCTCGCCGTCGGCGGCCATCTTGCGCGCGAGGTCGGTGCACACGACTTCGAGGGCGGCGACGAAGCGCTCGGCGTCGGCGCTCTGGGCGGTGAGTTGTGGAGCGCCAGACAGACCGTTGGCCAGCAGAAAGCACGAGTCGTTGGTGCTGGTGTCGCCGTCGACGGTGATCATGTTGAAGGTGCGATCCACGACACGCTTCAACGCCGACCTGGCGAACGCCGGCTCGAGAGCGGCGTCGCTACCGACGAACGCGAGCATCGTCGCCATGTTTGGATAGATCATGCCGACGCCTTTGGTCATCGCGCCGATGCGGACCTCGTGACCGCCGATGGTCAGGCTGACGGCGCAGTCCTTCTGACGCGTGTCGGTGGTCATGAT
>JAFAWJ010000150.1 GCA_019242065.1 Chloroflexota bacterium | reverse complement strand
CACCGGCCTGGCCCTGGCCACCCTCAGCGCCGTCGCCCTGGTGCGCTATGCGCGCAGCCGGCACGTCACCTGGCTGCTCCTCGCCACTGCCACGATCGCCTACTCGACGCTCGCACGCTGGATCTATGGCCTGGTCGCGGTCCCGTTCGGCGTTTATGCCCTGACCATCCTGTTCGAGGGTCGCCAGGTCACCCGCACCCGGATCTGGCATGCCGTCGCGGCGCTGGCCGTCGCCGCGGTGATTCTGGTGCCCGCGGTTGCCCAACCGCTCATCGGCCTGGTTCGCGACCCCGCCGAACCCGCGGCCTTTGCCGGCAACTTCCAGGTCTACTCCTGGTCGCCGTTGAACGCGCTGCGCCACGACTTCTTCACCGCCGACGGACACCTGGTCTATCCCCGTCCCAACGGCGTGTACTACGCGATCGCCCCGGCCAATTCCGCCTACTTCGGGCCGCTGCTGGCGATCTGGATCCTCCCCGGCCTCTGGGCCGCGCGCTACTGGTCGTGGCGCACCATCCTGCTGATCGTCGGTTGGGTAGCCATCGTGTACGCCTTCCACGCCGGCGCGCCCTGGCAGAATTTCCGCTTCGCCCTCGCCTATCTGCCACCGGTGGCCATCGTCGCCGCCGCCGGCATGCTGCTCGTGTGGCGCTGGCTGGAAGCCAATCCTGCGCGACGACCTCTGCGGCTGATCGTCGGCGGCTGCATCCTGGTCGGCCTGGTGATCACGGCCGGCGCGGCAGCCCGACTGGTCGAGCGCTTCATCGACACCAAAGACCATGAGCTGACCCTGGTCCACTGGGTCCAGTCGCAGACGCCGTCCAGCGCGGAGCTGTTCACCTTTGGGCCGACGCTGGCCTTCCGGCACTATTCGAGCATGCCGACCTTCGATCTCTACGACGTCTCGGCTTCCGATATTCGCGGCATCCTGGCGGACGCGGCACCCCACTATTTGCTGGTAGATACCACCAACGTCGAATCGCAGTGGCTGAACCAGGCCCCGTCCACGAATTTTCACCTGCTGCGTGACCAGGTCGGTCTCACGGAACTCGGGACGGACGAAGGCTACACCCTGTACCAGATCGCGCAATGAGGATCGGCCTGGTCGTGCCCGGCTTCAGCGCCGACGCGGACGACTGGTGCATCCCCGCGCTGCGCCACCTCGCCCGCTGCCTGGCCCGCTCCGACGACGTGCGGGTCATTGCGATTCGCTACCCGTACCGCGCGGCTCGGTACACGATCGACGGCGCCGAGACGATTGCCGTCGGCGGCGCCATCCGCCGCGGCGCGGCGACCTTCGACCTGTGGCGCACAGCCCTGCGCCTGCTTCACGACGAACATCGGCGCCGGCCATTCGACGTCCTGCACGCGTTCTGGGCGACCGAATCGGGCCTACTCGCGGCGATCGCCGGCCGCCAGTTGCACGTGCCGACGCTCGTCAGCCTCGCCGGCGGCGAACTGGTGGCGCTGCGCGACATCGACTATGGCGACCAGCGCCGTGCCTGGGAGCGTGTGAAAGTCACGGCCAGTCTGCGTCTGGCCAGCGGCGTGTCGGCGGGGTCGCAGCAGCTGAAGAGCCTGGCCGAAGCGCATCTCACGGCGCGCCGAGGTCGACCCCGACGTGTCCACATCGCCCCGCTCGGCGTTGACCTCGATCTCTTCACACCTGGGGCACGCGTCGCCCGGTCGTCAGGCGCCCGCCTGCTGCACGTTGGCGCGCTCACCCCCGTCAAGGACCAGGCCCTGCTTTTGCGGGCCGTGGCCGGCGTCCGCGCCGCCGGCGTCTCGGCCACACTCGAGATCGTCGGCGCTGGCCCGCTGCGCGCCCCACTCACACAACTGGCCCGCGGTCTGGGCCTCGACCGTCATCTCTGCTTCCGCGGCGAACTCGACCACGCCGCCCTCCCCGCCGTCTACCGCGCCGCCGACGTCGCGGTGGTCTCCTCGCGGCACGAGGCGCAATGCATGGCTGCCCTGGAAGCCGCGGCCTGCGGCATCCCGGTGGTCGGCGCGTGCGTGGGCATGCTGCCCGAACTCACCACCGCCCTGGCGCCTGTTGGCGACGCCGATGCGCTTGCCTCTACGATCCGCAGGTGTCTCGCCAACCCGCCAGCCGCACTGTCGCTGCACGACCTGCGCGCAACCTACGGACTTGAGCCATGCGCCGACCGCTTTCGCGCTCTCTACGCCAGGCCATGACTTCCCTCGTTACCGATTGAACAACCAGTACACCGCGCCGATGAGCGCGATGACCACCAGCAGCACGAGGATGCCGGCCGGGCTGCCCAGCGCCGCTGCGCCGCCGCCGCCACCCCCACCGAAGCTCACCATATCTTTAGAGATTGTCGGCGCTGACGACGCCGCGCGGCAACAGTTTCTTTCTCCAACTCCAACTCCGACTCCGCTCCCGCACCTCGCTTGCACGCTGTGGTCCACTTCTTGCCTTAGCTACTGGCAGAGGAGGATTCAACGCATGAGTGAACGAATTGACGAGGCCAAGGGCAACATCAAAGAGGGCGTCGGCAAGGTGACCGGCAACCGCGACATGGAAGCCGAAGGCAAAGCCGAGCACGACACCGCCGAGGCCAAACGCGAAGTGAAGGGCGCGGCGAATCAGGTCAAAGGCAGCGCCGAAGAGGGACTCGGCAAGGTCACCGGCGACGAAGAGACCCAGGCCCGCGGCACCGCCGACCGCCTCAAGGGTGACGCCCAGCGAACTGGCTAGTCTGCCCTGCAAGTAGCTAAGGCCCCGCTGCCAACCTGGCCGCGGGGCCTTTTTGTGCCTATCCTCTGCGCTCCCAGTACTCAGTCGAGACGTGGTCCCTTTCAACCTGACCGTCGCCCGCCAGATCTCAGTCTCACCGAGATGGTGAACGGGTAGCAGCCTCGCCGTCGGCTCGCGCAGCGCTATTCGATCTTGAGAACCTTGCCGTCCTGACCCAGGTACACGATGTACCCGACGCTCTGCCCGTTGGCGTTGACCGCGTAGTACACCATCGAGCCGCCGGCCTGCGTGTGGTAGTCCCCTACCCGCGCCACGCTATTGACATCCGCGGGCGTCTGCGTCTGCATCTGCTGGACAAACGTCTCCTCGGGAACCCGCTGCTGGAACGCCGGATCCATGCACTGATAGGCCTGCTGCGCCGCCCCGGACGACTTGTTGGCGATCGCGGCCATGGCCGTGTCCGCGCAATCCGTGCTGGCCGCCGGCGATGTCGACGTGCCCGCTGCGGCTGCCGTCGGACTCGGGAGTGAGCTGCCGAGAGCCATGTAGCCGGTGACGCCGGCGATTATCGCCAGACCGATCAGGAGCCCACCCCGCTGCCGCCAGAGGCCGACGCCTGCCCGCGCGACCACGCGGCGGGCCACGCTCGGCGCGGTCATCTGAGTACTCATAGGTTCAGTCTGGGTGACGGACATTAACGGCGAGCTAAGCCCGGGTCACGTGTGTGCTAAGGGTTTTGCCGGTGCGGCCACGTACAACTCGCGATCAACTCGCGATTTTCTCGAAGCAGGCCC
>JAFAWJ010000058.1 GCA_019242065.1 Chloroflexota bacterium | reverse complement strand
GAGCGGCGGCGGCTCACCAGCGAGCCCAGCGACCTGTGGTACCCCCAGTGGTCACCCGACGCAAAGACGATCGCTGCCCGCTATACGACCAACAACGGCATCTCTTCCCAGCTCGCGCTGGTCGACGTCGCCAGCGGCAGCGTCACGTACGTCGGGCCGGAGCGCGGCGGCGTCGGCGTCTGGGCCTGGTCGCCCTCGGGCGACCGCATCCTGTTCGACGGCGATACCGAGCCGAGCGCGGGCGCCGACTTCTTCCTGTACGACGTCGCCAGTGAGCAGATCACGCGGCTGACCACCGACCTGCCGTGCATGCCGGAAGCCGGCTACCCGCTGGTGAGCGCGCCGTCGCAACCGGTCTGGCTGAACGACGCCGAGGTCCTGGTGCATGCCATGCGCGCCGGCGAAAGTTGTTACTACCGCTTCGACGTCGAGACCCGCGCGCTCACCCGCGAAGCTGCCACCCAGTCGATCAGCGTTGGCTTCAGTCTCGACGCCGGCCACCGCTATATCGCCCAGTCATACTCGAGCCTGGATGCCATAGGCGAAGTGGCCATCTACGATCGCGAGAGCGGCCAGCGCCAGGTCATTACCAGTCACAATACAGAGCTGCTGCACGCCGCTCCAGCCGCCCAGTGGGAGCGGTTCGACGTCGAGCGGGAGGGCGTCAGTGTCGAGGCCTGGCTGCTCAAGCCGGCAGACTTTGACGCGAGCCGCAAGTACCCGGTCGTCCTCGACGTGCACGGCGGACCGCACGGTTTCTACGGCTACGGCTTCAACCAGATGCAGCAGATGCTCGCCAGCCACGGGTTCGTCGTGGTCTTCTCCAACCCGCGCGGCTCGGGCTCGTATGGTCGCGAGTTCGCCCAGATGGTCCGCTGCGACTGGGGTGGCGAGGATTATCTGGACCTGATGGCGGTGATCGACGCGGCGCTCGAACAGCCGTACACCGATCCCGAACGAACCGGCATCTGGGGCTATAGCTACGGCGGGTTCATGACGGCCTGGACCATCGGCCATACGCAGCGCTTCAAGGCCGCCGTGTGTGGCGCGCCGTGCTTCGACCTGGAGTCGATGTACGGCACCAGCGACATCTCACACGCCTGGGGACCTTTCGAGTGGGGTGGCAAGCCTCACGAAGCCAGCGAAGCCTTCGCCGCCCACTCGCCTTCGACGTTTGCCCATCGCACGACGACCCCGACGCTCATCATGCAAGGCGAAGCCGACGATCGCTGCCCGATCGGCCAAGGCGAGCAGATGTTTGTGGCGCTGAAGCAGGCTGGCTGCGAAGTCGAGTTTGCTCGCTATCCGGGCGGAGCGCACGCCATGCTGCGCGTCGGGCCACCGTCGCATCGTGCCGATTTTCTCGAGCGGTTGCTGGGCTGGTTCACCACCCACCTCGCATGCGAGTCGACATAACCGCGGGCGACGCGGCCTCGGCGTCGTCGGCACTGGCCGAGGTCGTCGCCACGCCGCTGGATGACGCGCTGACCGGCGCCGACGATCAGGACGCGGCACACGCCTATGCGCTGGCGCTGTTCCACTCGGTCAG
This sequence comes from Chloroflexota bacterium, assembly GCA_019242065.1. The sequence goes on along the minus strand of JAFAWJ010000058.1, from coordinate 13,907 downwards.
CCTGCAACCGCGCGTCGACGGCTGGCTGACCGGCAAGTTCGTCATGCAGACACGCGAGGACGCCGACCACAACGCCTATCTGTCGATCGTGGCCGAGCTCGGGCCGGACGTCGCACCCGTCAAACACCGCTGTACCCGCCGCTCGGCCAGTCCCGAGGAGCAGCCATGACCGACGCCCCAGCGACCAACTCCGTCGAGAAGCTCGCGACGCACATCTCCGGATTCGACCAGATCGCCCTGGGCGGTCTGCCGCGCGGCCGGGCCACGCTCGTCGGTGGGCCAGCCGGCTCCGGCAAAACACTCTTCGCGGCGCAGTTTCTGGCCGCCGGCGCGGCGCACGACCAGAGTGGCGTGTTCGTCACGTTCGAGGAGTCGCCAGCCGCGATCCGCCGCAACCTGGCCTCACTGGACGGGGATCTTCCCGACTGGGAGGCCGCCGGACGTTGGGCATTCATCGATGCCAGGCTCCAGTCACCGGAGGCTCTCGACGAGTTGCTGACACTCATCGCCGAGGCCGTGCGGCGCGTGGCCGCGCAGCGCGTCGCGCTCGATTCACTGAATGCGCTGTTCAGTCGTTCAGAACCCGGCGTCGGCGCGCGCCGCGACGTGGTGCGCCTGGTGTCTGGACTCGACCGACTGGGCGTTACCAGCGTGCTCACTGCCGAGGGTGTCGACGAGGACTCAGTGGAGGCGTTCGTCGTCGACAACGTCGTGCTGCTGCGCAACACGCTCGCGGATGAAAAGCGCCGCCGGACGATCGAAATCCTCAAGCTGCGCGGTGCCGCGCATCACAAAGGCGAGTTCCCGTTTATCGTCCAGCCGGGGACGGGCATGACCGTGAGCCCACTGTCGGCGATCCAGTTGACGCAGAAGTCCTCGAATCTGCGCATCACCTCGGGCAATACCGAGCTCGACGCATTGTGCGGCGGGGGCTACTTCCGCGACTCGGTCACACTGGTATCGGGGGCGACGGGCACCGGCAAGACCCTCATGTCGACGGAGTTCATCGGCGGTGGCACGTCGGTCGGCGAACGCTGCCTGCTGCTGGGCTACGAAGAGAGTCGTGATCAGCTCTTCCGCAATGCGATGAGCTGGGGGCGCGATTTCGCGGCAATGGAGCGCATGGGCCTGCTGGAGGTGAGCTGCCTGTACCCCGAAGCCATGCCCCTCGAAGAGCACCTGCTGCAGATCAAGCGATTCATCGACGACTTCGGCCCCAGCCGCGTCGCGCTGGACAGCCTGTCGGCGCTGGAGCGCGTGGCCAGTCCGCGCGGCTTCCGCGAGTTTGCCATCGACCTGAGCGCGTTTCTCAAGGAGCGCGAGATCGCCGGCCTGCTCACGGCGACGACTCCCTCGCTGCTGGGCGGCTTCTCGGTCACCGACAGCCACATCTCGACCATCGCGGACTCCATCATCCTGTTGCGGTATGTCGAGCTGCGCGCCGAAATGCGGCGAGGCATCACGTTGCTGAAGATGCGTGGATCGGCGCACGATCGAGCGATCCGCGAATTCACGATCGACGACGTGGGGATGCACATCGGCTACGCCTTCCATAACCTGAGCGGCATCCTGGCCGGCAATCCGCACGAGGTGCTGGCCGCCACGCGCGATCGCATTCCGCACCGCCACGACGACGAGGGCTAGCCGGCGCTGACTGCTCTCCGCGCGTTTCACACGGCGACGAAGCACTCGCTGGCCAGTGTGCAGTCCAGCGCACAGACGCTCGACTGGCCGAACCAGCCCCTGCCGTTCAAGATCTACACCAGCCTGGAGCCGATGCCACTATCGCTGGCGTTCGAGCCCTCGGAGGCGTCGGCCCTGTCGTCGATCGGCGGCGGCGTGACAGGTCTGGTGCCGCGTGCGATGACCGACTGGTCAGACGCCATCGCCCGACTGGCGTATTTCAGCAATGGCGTCACCCGCGTGCTGCGTGGCATGGCCTTCCGCGCCGCGGCGTGCACCGGAGCGCTGTTTCACATCGAGCTGTACCTGGTCACCCGCGACCTGGGCGCCGTCGAGTCAGGCGTTTACCACTACGGCGCGCACGACAATGCCCTGCGCCAGCTCAGACGCGGCGACTTTCGGCGGGTCCTGGTCGACGCCAGCGGTGGGGAGCCGGCGCTGAGCGCGGCGCCGCTGACGATGGTGCTGACCAGCACCTGGTGGCGCAACGCCTGGAAGTACCAGGCGCGGGCGTACCGCCACGCCTTCTGGGACGGCGGCACGGTGCTGGCCAATTTGCTGGCAGTGGCCAACGGCCAGGCGATTCCGTCGGAAGTCGTCGTCGGTTTCGCCGACGCGGCCGTCAACGAGTTGCTGGATGTCAATCCGGCGAAAGAAGCCGCGATCGCCCTGGTAGCCATCGGTGCTGGTGCCGAGCCACCCCCAATCTCACCGCCGATGCCGCGGCTGAACCTGTCTACGCGGCCGTTGTCGGCCCACGAAGTGGACTATCCCGAGATCACGGCCGCACACACCGCCTCGTCGCTGGCCGACGGCGCGGCGGCCGCTGCCTGGCGTGGCAACTTTCCTCTGGAATCACGCGTTGCAGGACAAGGATTTGACGGTGATCAGTCCATCGAGGCAGTCATCCTGCGCCGTGGCTCCAGCCGCCGCTTCTCGCACGCGGCTATCTCCCGCGCGCAGCTCGAAACTATGCTGGCCGTGGCCACCTCGCCCATCCCGATGGACGTCCACCTCACCACGGATGTCTATCTGATCGTCAACGCGGTCGACGGCCTGCCATCAGGTGCCTATTTCTACTCGCGCGAGACCGGGACCCTCGAGCTCCTCCAGCGTGGCGACTTCAGACCGCAGGCCGCTTACCTGGACCTTGGCCAGTCCCTCGCCGGCGACGCCGCCTTCGACGCCTACTGGCTCGTCAACCTCGACCCATTCGACGACCGCGCCTACCGCGCCGCCCAGCTCACCGCGGCCATCGAGGCCGGCAAGCTCTACCTGGCCGCCTACAGCCTCGGCCTGGGCGCCACCGGGCTCACCTTCTTCGACGACGACGTCACCCACTTTTTCGAGCCGCACGCCGCTGGCAAGAGCGTGCTGTTCCTGACCGCCGTTGGCCATCCGTTCAAGCGCTAGGCCGATTGCCGGGCTCGCCGTTGTTCTCGTTGGCCTTGCCGCGACCCCAGTACGCCTTGGGCGAGACCTGGTCCGCCGACAGGCCGCGCGCCAGCGCGACGCGCAGCACGGCGCTCACGATCTGGACCTCGCCCGCGATATACACGTGGCCGCGACCCTCGGGCAGCTCGAGAGTGGTCATCGCGTCCACCAGCATCGTGCTGTTGATGGCTGGCACGTCGCCGCGGTACAGCCAGGTCACGCCGTCGGCCGTAGTTGGGAGCTCGTCGGCCGCCGAGGGGACTTCGAGGTATGCCTGGCCCAATCGACCCACGGGTAGCGACTCGAGCATGTGTAGACTGCCCGGCGCCGCGCTCTCGTCGCCCAGGAACAGGTGCCAGTCGGCGTCGGGGTCCGCGTCGATGAAAATCTTGCCGCGCGGTCCGACCCCGTTGATCCGATCGCCAGGCTGCGTCTGGGATGCCCAGCTGGCGCCGGGCCCGCGGACGCCGTGCGCAACGATGTTCAGTTCGAGCGTCTTCGAGCCCGGATCGAATCCGCGGATGGTGTAGCGGCGGCTGAGCGGGCGCTCACCACCGCTGAGCACGAGCATCACGTCCTGGCCGGGCTGGTAGGCGAAGTCTTCGAGGCCCTTGCCGACCAGTCGGATCCGCCGCATGTGCGCGCCAAGGTCGGCAACGTCGACGACTTCGAGCTCCAGCGGTCGCACGCCCGGGATCGAGACCAGGCGCGGCGTCAGCGGAAATGCCCATTGGTCGTGTGTCTGAGTCTGAACCACGCCCTTCATGATGGCCCATGCCCGCCGCGTGCGGCCATCAGAGACGTTGATATAGTGTCGCACCGTGGCGGCACCGAGTACGCATGTCTACACAACCTACGAGGAGGCGCGCGACGGCATCCGCGCGCTCGAAGCCGGGGGCGTCGCGCCGGGGACGATCAGCGTCCTGTGCCGCTCACCCAAGGCCGCCAAGATGCTCGAGCACGACACGGGCGCCTCGGACACCCTCGAGGACTCCGTCGACCGCGGTCACTTCGGCTTCTTCGTCGATTGGCTGGGCCGCTTCGAGTCCGCCACCGTGCCAGGTTTCGGCGCGGTCCTCGGTAGCGGCAACCTGCTGCAGGACATCCGTGTCGCCGGCCCCGGCCACGGCGCGATTACCGGCGCGCTGGTGGGCAGCGGCGTCCCGGTGGACGAGGCCGCGCAGCTAGAAAAAGCGGTGGACCAGGGCCAGATCCTGGTCGTCGTCCACTAGCTCAGACGCCCTCGATAATCCGAATATCGCGGTCCGCGCCGCCCGCCAGCGCCTTGAGCGCCGCCTGGTAGCCCTCGGAGTCGTGCGCCGCCACGGCCTGCTCGACACTGTCGAATTCGATGATGACCACCCTCTGCATCAGCCCCGACTCGAACGTCGTCGACGGATTGCCGCGCACCAGGAACCTGCCGCCGCCCGCTTGAATCGCCGGCCCCGCCAGCGCCGCATACGCCGTCATGCTGTCGGGATTCGAAATCGACCGATACGTCGCCACCCAGTAGCCCTTGGCCATATGGGCGATTGTAGCCAGGCGACGTCAATTCAACCCCTGGCTAAGGTCGGGGAGCCGGGACTTGAACCCGGGACCTCGCGCTCCCGAAGCGCGCGCGCTACCAGGCTGCGCTACTCCCCGATGGTGCTCGTGGTGCCGCACCAGTGTACTCAAGAGGCCGGCGGCGATGCCACGCGACGTTTGGCTTCGGCCCAGGCTGACTCTAATTCGGGCAGAGATCGGCCTTTCAAGGACTCCCAGCCGCGCTCGCCGGCGATCTGCTCCAGCGCGGCGAAACGCTGTGTGAATTTGCGGTTCGCGACCCGCAGCGCTTCTTCGGCGTCGATGCCGTCTTGCCAGGCCAGTTTGGCCAGGATGTACAGCAGATCGCCCAGCTCTTCGCGCCGTTCGCTCAGCGTCACCGCCGACAGCAGCTCGGCCAGCTCCTCGCGGACTTTGTCCAGCGTGCCCTGACGTGTCGGCCAGTCGAAACCAGCTTTGTTGGCCCGCCGCGCCAGCTCGGCGGCGCGTTTGAGCTGCGGCAAGCTGGCGGCCACGCCGTCGAGCGCCGAGGCCGGGCGCGGCAGGTGCTGGCGCTCGACGGCCTTGAGCTGATCCCAGTTGCGGACGACGTCCGAAGCGCCGCTCACCTGCACGTCGCCGAAGACGTGCGGATGCCGCCGCACCAGCTTCTCCGAGAGCGCGCGAACGACGTCGTTCCACTCGAACTCGTCCGACTGGTCGGCGATCTCGGCGTGCAGCGCCACCTGGAGCAGCACGTCACCCAGCTCGTCGGCCAGGCCTCCGACGTCGTCGGATTCGATCGCGTCGACCACCTCGTACGCCTCCTCGATGACGTACGGGATCAGACTGCGGTGCGTTTGCTCGAGGTCCCACGGACAGCCGACCTCGGGCGCGCGCAGCCGCGACACGATGCCGCGCAGCTGCGGCCAGGCGCCTGTCGGCGTGTAGCCGATGACTGGGGGCAGCACCACGTGGCTCAAGTGATCGAACTGCAGTGCTGCTCGATCCAGCTCGGCGAGTGGCAACGACTCGACGCGCGCGTCGTCGAGGCCGGGGTGAAAGACGAAGCGCACCTGGTGGTCGGAGGGATAGACGCGCAGGAGGTTCAGCTTCAGGTCGCTGGCTACGCGCGGGCTGTAAACGCCCGTGGCGATGGCCGGCCAGCGCGGGTTCAGCTCGATGAGCAGGTCGAGCCCGCTGCCGCCCAGCGCGGTGGCCTCGACGACTTGCGCGCCGTCGCTGGCGCCGAGCCCCGCCGCGGCCAGCGCGCCCACACCCAGCGGCACGCCCGGAATCACTTCGAGCGTGGCGCCCGAAGCCAGCAAGCGCGAGACGACAACTTCGCCAAGGACGCCATCGCCGGGCACACCCAGCACCACATCGGCCGTACCCTGCCTGCGCGACACCCGCTCGGCGTCGGCCGTCTTCTCACTCCGCAGGAGCCGCGCGACGATGGCGGCGTCGACTTCGTCCAGCGACGCGGCCGACTCGTACAGCGCGTCGAACGACTCCCAGCTCACCCCGTCCAGCAGTTCAGCCAGGTTCGGAAACACGCGTGTCCGTACGTACACGCGTGCGCCCGGCAAGCGCAATTTTGAGCGCGCGGCCGGTGTGATCCAATCCAGCGGACCCGGCCCAAGCCCGACAACCCAGACGCGCATCGCGCTATCTACTCTACGTGAGCCCACCCTCTGCACGGACCCCGCCCCGCGCACCAGCCAGCGACAACCTGCCGCTGCAGCTGACCCGTTTCGTCGGCCGCGACGCGGACCTCCTGGAGATCCGCGACAAGCTCACCCAGCAACGCCTGGTGACGCTGACCGGCACCGGCGGCGTCGGCAAGACCCGCCTCGCGTTGGAAGTCGCGGCGAGCTTGCGCCCGCGGTTCGAGGGCGGTGTCTACCTGATCGAGCTGGCCTCCCTGGCCGAGCCGCGCCTGGTGGCCCACGCCATCGCCGCGCCACTCGGCATTCGCGCCGAGGCCCAGGTGCCGCTCGAGCAGAGTCTGGTGCATGCGCTGCGACCGCGGCACGTGCTCCTGGTGCTCGACAATTGCGAGCACCTGATCGAGGCGTGCGCGCACCTCGCCGACACGCTGCTGCGCGCGTGCCCACACCTGCAGTTGCTGGCCACCAGCCGCCAACCGCTGCGCATTGCCGGGGAATGGACCTGGCGCGTCAGTGCATTGCCGGTTCCTGGCGCCGCGTCCGCGGACCTGCCCGCCAGACGGCTGCTCGAATACGCCGGGGTGCGGCTGTTCGTCGATCGCGCCTCCGCCACCGCGGGCTTCGTGCTCACCGACGACGTGGCGGCGGCAGTCGCGCGCGTGTGTCAGCGGCTGGAGGGCATTCCCCTCGCCCTCGAGCTGGCCGCCGCGCGCGTCCCGGCGCTCGGCGTCGCCGAACTGGCCGGCCGATTGGACGATGCCCTGCGGCTCCTGGTCGACGGTAGCCGCACCGCCCCGGCCCGCCACCAGACGCTGCAGGCGACCATCGATTGGAGCTACGGCTTGCTGTCGTCCGCCGAGCGAACCCTGCTCGATCGCCTGTCCGTCTTCGCCGGCGGCTTCATGAGCGATGCCGCCGAAGCGATCGCCTCAGACGCCAACGCCGAGCTGACCACGCTAACTCTGCTCGGCCGTCTGGTCGATCGGTCGCTGGTCAGCGTCGAAACGATGCGTGACGGCAGCGTGCGCTATCGACTGCAGGAGGTCGTGCGTCAGTACGGCCAGGCCCGCCTGGCCCGGCGCGGCGAGCTCGAAGGCATTCAGGCGCGGCATGCCGCGTTCTTCCGCGATTTCGCCCGGCGCGCCGAGACTGGCGTGTTCGGCGGCCAACGCGCCAACTGGCAGGACCGACTCGAGCTCGATCTCGACAACTTTCGCAACGCGCGCGCCTGGTTCGTGGATCGCGCCGAGACCGAATCGGCCCTGCGGCTCAATGCCTATCTGTTTCTGTTGCTGGCGTATCGCGGATTCGCCAGCGAAGGTCGCGCGGCGCTGCGCGAGGCGCTCGACCTGCCCGGCGGCAGCCCGACGATGCGCGGTCGCGCCTTGCACTGCCTCGCGCTCCTGGCCTACCTGCAGGCCGACTACGCCGCGGCGGCCGAGTACGGCCGCCAGAGTCTGGCGCTGCGGCGCGAGGTCGGCGATCCGGCCGAGCTGGCCTGGTCGTTACTGGAGCGTGGCACCACCGCCACGGCCCAGACCGAGTTCGAGACGGCGGTGGCCATGCTCCAGGAGGCCCGCGAGGCAAGTGAACGGGGCGGAGCGGCCTACGTCGTCGCGTACAGCACGGCCGTCCTGGGCTATGCCGAATCGCTGCGCGGCAACCTGGCCGCCGCTCGCGAGTACGCGAGCCACGCGCTGAAGCTGTCCGAGGCGCGCCACTTCATTGCCCCGACTTCGCACGCGCTGGCGACGCTAGGCGAAATCAGCGCGCTGGAGGGCGACCAGGCGGCCGCGGCGGCCGCCCTGCAGTCGGCGCTGGCTCGGGCCAGCACGCCCGGCGAGGCGTACCTCGTCACCCGCCCCATGCTGGCCCTGGCACTGATCGCACTCGATCGTCGCGAGCTTGTCCACGCCCAGGAGCTGCTCTCCGAGACCATCCGCGAGTCACGGCGCCTGGGTAACCCACACCGCGTGGCGCAGTGCCTCGAGCGTGTGGCGCTGTTCGCGGCCCGCTCCGGTCAGGCCGATCCGTGGCCGTTCGTGGCCACGGCCACCTGTATCCGCGCCGACATTGCCTCGCCGCTGAGCCCGTTCGAACGTCGGCTGCTGGACGAACGACTGCCGACGCTCGACCATGCCAACACCAGCGCTTCGCCCTGGTCGCTGGACGCGGCCTGCGACGCGGCCCTCGCGCTCCTGGCGCCGGTCCCGACGCGCCAGGCTCGTCCGCGACTCACGCCACGAGAGACCGAAGTCGCCGAGCTGGTCGCCCGAGGTCTCAGCAATCGCGAGATCGCCCAGACGCTGACCATTGCCGAGCGTACCGCGACCAGCCACCTGGAGCACGTCCTGAACAAGCTAGGCTTTCATTCGCGCACGCAGATCGCCACGTGGGTCACCGCGCAGCGGAAGTCCGCGATTCGCGACGCGTGACCGCCGCGACTATCCTCTCATCCGTGAGCACGTGGTGACCTCATCAGTGGCCGAGACTCTGTCCAACACGCTCGGCTATACCTTTCACGATCCTTTGCTGCTGCAGTCGGCGCTGGTGCACACCTCGTATGTCAATGAGCGACCTGGTCGCGGCCTGGAGTCCAACGAACGCCTGGAGTTCCTCGGCGACGCGGTGCTCGGCATCGTCGTCGCACACCGACTGTACGTCCTGCGCCCGGACTCGCCGGAAGGTGAGCTGACCGTCTTACGCGCGTGGCTCGTCCGCCAGTCGACGCTGGCGCGTTGGGCCCGGCAACTGGGCCTCGGGCCGTACCTCATGCTGGGTCGAGGTGAAGCGCGCGGCGGTGGACGCGACCGGCCAGCGCTGCTCTCGCGCGGGTTCGAGGCGCTCGTCGGCGCGGTCTACCTCGACGGGGGACTGGACGGCGCGCAGGCGGTCTTGCTGCCGCTGATCGAGAGCGAGCTTCAGGCCGGCTTCAGCCCGCAGCGGGTGGTGGACGCCAAGTCCAGGCTGCAGCAGGTCACCCAGGCGCGCTTCGAGACGACGCCCATCTACAACCTGGTGGACCATTCGGGGCCGGGGCATGCGCCTGTGTTCGTGGTCGAGGTCCGCGCCGGACCCGACGTGAACGCCAGGGGCACCGGTCACTCGAAGCGTGCCGCCCAGCAGTCGGCGGCGCACGCCGCGCTGCAGTTGCTCGACGTGCGCGACAATTACGAGGAGCCGACCGACGAGCTCGCCGGGCTGACCGACGACGATCCGGACGACTTGAACGAGGGATCCTAGTCACGTGTATCTGCGCCGCCTCGACCTGGTCGGCTTCAAGTCCTTCGCAACGCGGGTGACCACCGAGCTGCAGCCGGGCATCGTCGTCATCGTCGGGCCCAATGGCAGCGGCAAGTCCAACGTGTCCGACGCGCTGCTGTGGGTGCTTGGCGAACAGTCGGCCAAGGCCGTGCGCGCCCGCAAGTCTGAAGAGGTCATTTTTGCCGGCTCGGCCAGTCGTCAGCCGCTGGGGATGGCCGAGGTCTCGCTGGTGCTCGACAACGCCGACGCCAGCCTGCCCATCGAGTACGACGAGGTCAGGGTCACCCGCCGGCTGTATCGCTCGGGCGAAAGCGAGTACCTGGTCAACGGCGCACGCGTCCGCCTGAAGGACATCACCCAGCTCTTGCTGCACGCCGGGCTCAGTCCGGATAGCTACGCCATCGTCGGTCAGGGCTCGATCGACGAGCTCATCCTGCAGCGCCCCGACGAGCGGCGCGTGGTCTTCGAAAACGTGGCCGACGTCCGTCGCCACCAGCTGCGTCTGACCGAGACCCGCTCGAAGCTGGCCGCAACGCAGGCCAACCTGGTGCGTGTCCAGGACATCCTGGCCGAGCTCACGCCCCACGTGCGACGCCTTAAAACGCAGGCGGAGCGGTCCGAACGCGCCGAGCACTTCCGCACCGAGCTACGCACCTTGTTGCTGCGCACATTTCGGTGGCGGCTGTCCAGGGCGCGGGCCGAGCAACGCCAGGCGGAGGCCGACTCGCAGGCAGCGGCCGCGCGGGCCCAGCAGGCCGAAGTCGAGAGCCTGGGCGGTGAGCAGACCCTGCGGGCCATCGACGAACGGCTCGCGCAGCTCGAAGTCCGCTTTTCCGAGCTGCGCCCGCGGGCGGAGGCGTTCCGTGAGCAGTTGCGCGTCGCCGAACGCGGTCTGGCCGTGGTGCGCGAGCGCCTGGCGGCCATGGGTGATCAGCGCTCCACGGCCGAAATCGACGTCGAGCGGCTGCGCGGCGCGCTCGAGCGTCTGGCCGCCGACGAACAGGCCGCGTCCCTGGAGACCTCAGAAACAGGTCTCGCGTCGCCCTCGGAAGCCGATCGGCTGGCCGAGCTCCGATCTCAGCTTGGCGTCGAAGCGGGCGCGCTCGAAGCCGCCCAGTCCGACCGCAGCGCCCAACAGTCCCAGCTCGAACGCACGGACGCGGCGATCCGCGACGCGGAAGGCCGCCTGGCGCGAACGACTCAGCACGTGACGGCGCTCCAGGCCAACCTGGCCGTCGACCAGGCCCGCCAGACGGACCGTGCCAGCCGACTGGCAACGCTCGAGCAACAGCTGGCCAGCCTGGACCAGGAGCGCGGCGACCAGGAGCTGGCCGTCGAGCAGACACGTGCGCGGCTTACCTCGGCCGCCGACGCGCGCAGCGCCACGGCCGCACGGCTGGAGTCGGCACGCGAGCGATTGCGGGTGGCGAGCCAGCAAGCCGATCGCCTGCACGGCGCCCTGCAAGCGCTGGGCGCCGCCGACCTCGATCGGTCTGACGACAGTGATCTGCCGACCGATTGGCAGACCGCCCTCGCGGGACTGCCTGTGGTCGGCCTCGCAGGTGAGCTGGCGGCGCGCATCCGTCCTATCGACCTGTTGCTGGCCGGCTACGTGCGCCGCATCGTGGTCCTGGCTGACGATGCCGCCGCGCGCGAAGCGCACCATCGGCTCGCGACGCGTCTGCCGACGGACGCGCCGGCATGGGCCGTTCTGTCGCTGGATGGCCTGTTACTGACTGGGGAAGGACCCCGACCCATGGACGTAGTCGCCGACCAGGGTCAGTCGACACTGGCGGACTGGTCGCGTCAGGTCCGCGAGCTGGAGGCCGACCTGGACGCATCCGAGACCGAGCGCCGCTCCGCTCTGGCCGAGGTGCAGGCGGCGCGGGATGCCCTGGACGACGCCGAAGCGAGCGAGCGCGGCGCCCGACTGGCCCTGGGCGAGATCGATGCGCGGCTGACGGAGCTGCGCCGCGCGGAGCGCGCCGCGCGCTCCGAAGCAGAGGAGCTGCGAGTTGCTCACGAGCGCGCCGCGCGCAGCGCCGAACAGCGTGGCGACGAGCGCGAACGCACCGCAACGCAGGCGCGTGCCGTCGAGGAGGAGCTGGCCGAGGCGCGCGCCCGACATGCGACGCTGGGCGACGCGGTGCGGCAGGCCGAGGAGCGCGTGGCGCTCTCCACCGAACGCGTCGGCCTGGTGCGCACCGAGGTGGCGGCGCTGGAAGCCGCCGCCGGCCGCCGCGAGGCCGAACGCGCCGCGCGCGAAGCCCTGCACACGCGCATCCGTTCCGAGATCGAATCGAGCCTCGCGCTACGCGATGCCGCGGTCGCGCGCATGCAGCAGCTCGACCTCCAGCAGACCGATCTGCAGGCTCGCGAATCTGACCTGGCGCGCGACCTGGAGGCACTCCAGCGCGAGCTCGAGCCGGCCGACCTGGAGCTGCAGTCTGCCGAGCAGCGCCGCGCCGACCTGCTCGGCGAGCGACAGTCCGCCGAACAGCAGGTGGCCGTCCTGCGCGCCGCCGAACGCGCCGCGCAGGAGCAGCGTGAAGCCCGCCACGTGGTGGCGCAGCGCGCGCTCGACGACCTGGAGCGTCTCAAGACCGAGATCGACGAAACCGCCGAGCTCGAATCTGAGCTGTCGGGCGACGTGATGTGGGCCGAACAGCTGCGGCTCGCCCTCGACGTCGGCGAGGTCGAGCCACACGAGGCGCTGGACGTCGACGCCGCGCGGCGTCGGATTGCCACGCTCCAGCGCGAGCTGCGCGGAGCCGGCGGCGTCGCGGAATCCGTGGTCGCCGAGTATCGCGAGATGAGCGAACGCCACGCCTTTCTCGAGCAGCAGTCAGCCGACCTGCGCTCCGCCATGGCCGAGCTGGAACAGGCCGCCGTCGAGCTCGAAGGCCACATGCGCGAACGCTTTTCGGAGACCTTCGGCGCGATCCAGGCCGCGTTTCAGGAGTGTTTTGGCCAGCTTTTCGGCGGCGGCGAGGCGCGCCTGGTCCTGACCGAGCCGGACGACCTGCTGCGCACGGGCATCGACATCGTCGCCCGTCCGCCCGGCAAAAAGCTGCAGGGTCTGTTGTCGCTGAGCGGTGGCGAGCGCGCGCTCACCGTGGTGTCGTTGTTGTTCGGACTGATGAAGATCAATCCGACCCCGTTCTGCGTGCTCGACGAAGTCGACGCCGCGCTCGACGAAGCCAACGTGCAGCGCTTCGCCAATCTGCTGGCCGAGCTGTCGCGACGGATACAATTTATCGTCGTCACGCACAACCGGGCGACGATGGACAAAGCCGACGCGATGTACGGCGTCAGCATGGATGCCGCGGGTGTCTCGCACGTCTTCTCCGTCCGTCCGGGCTCGGTTTTAAGCTCCGCTGCACGCTCCGCTGACCGCTCTGACGACGGTGCGGAACCCGTGGCCGACGAACACTCTCTGATCGAGTCCACACCGTGAGCGCCACCACCCTGGGTCCCCGCTGGGGGAATGCATGATCCTCAGTCGATTTTTCAAACTCGACAAGTCTGTCGAGAAGTCGCGCGAGGGCATTTTCGCGCGCATCGCCTCCGTCTTCGAACACCCGCGCCCCATCGACGACGACCTGTGGGACGAGCTCGAAGAGTTGCTGCTGCAGGCCGACGTCGGCGTGCAGACCGCCGATCAGCTCATGGAGATCATGCGCAACGAGGTCGAGCTGGGCAACGCCAGCACCTCGAAAGACCTCTACCGTGTCCTGCAGGACGAGCTGGTGCTCAGCCTGGAGGAGGTGGCGCCGAAAGACCCGGGCGACCTGCTGGCCCCCAACGGCGAGCTTGGCGTGGTCCTCATCGTCGGCGTCAATGGCGTCGGCAAGACCACCAGCATCGCCAAGCTGGCCGACTACTGGAAGCGCCAGGGCCGCCACGTCATGCTCGCCGCCGGCGACACGTTTCGTGCCGCCGCCATCGACCAGCTCAAGCTGTGGGGTGACCGCGTCGGCGTGCCCGTGGTAGCGCAGAACCCGGGCTCAGACCCAGGCTCCGTGGTCTTCGATGCGGTCTCGGCGGCCCGCTCGCGCGGCGTCGACCTGCTCATCGTCGACACTGCTGGGCGGCTGCACACCAAGGTCAACCTCATGGAGGAGCTGCGCAAAATTCGGCGCGTGCTGGATCGACAGAACGTCTCGCACGTACGCACGCTCCTGGTGCTGGATGCTTCAACCGGGCAGAACGCGATCGTGCAGGGCCGCGCCTTCAAAGAGGCGACGGGCCTCGACGGCTTGATCCTTGCCAAGTTGGATGGCACCGCTAAAGGTGGCGTGGTGTTTGCCATCGTGGACGAGCTCGAAATTC